>DAOWNS010000288.1 GCA_030642465.1 Candidatus Thorarchaeota archaeon
GGAGCAGGCATTAAATTCGCACTTGATGACTATGGCGCTCACCAAGCTGATGTGGGAACAAGCCTTTCGTTTGCGTTTAGCAGGCTATCTACCATGTTTGTAGTGCAGTTTCTTGTTGCATTGATTGTTACCGGAGCATTGGCTCCCGGCATGTTTCTCTTGCTTGGTGCTGTGGCAGGCCTTGATCCCTATAACCCATCACCGGATGCCTTGAACATGATACTGATGGCCCTTCCTCTCCTCTTAATTGGAGGTGTCGTATCATTTTTCGTTGGCATACGACTGAATCCTTCTAGCGCAGTCGTTGTCGCTGAGGACTTGGGTGTAGTTGATTCGATTAAACGAGCATGGGAGCTGACATCAGGCAATTTCTGGCACATTTTCGGTGGTCAGCTTCTACTGGGGATTGCAGTGTTTATCCTCTCACTAGTCCTTGAGATACTGCTAGCTCCTATTGCCTTCTATGGGCAAGCCGTTATGTTGTACATTTCGGCAATCATCAGTTCACTAATCTTCGGAGCGATTAGCTATGTCTTTGCAGCAGTGCTTTATAAAGACCTAGAGGCCAGATCAAGAGTTGCTTCACAAGAGTTCTGGTGATCAATAGCGGGAGGGCGCAATTAGCTCGTCCTCCCACGTATTTTCTTTCGCTCATAGGGCGCAGTCCATGTGGGGTTTCTTATCCTAATCCTGAAATGCAAGAACGGTGTGTCCTAAGAAACATCCCATCCGCAGGTTCAGTTTTCTATTCACTTCAGCTTGTGCTTCTTGACGAATTCCGTTAGGATATCTTCAAGGTTTGGCCGCCCAATCTCTTGCAGATCATATCTGACCCTTGTGTTAGGCTTATTGATCTTGATGAGCTTTCCAAGATCAATTGGTGTTCCAATCACTATTGCATCAACATCGGACTTGTTAATGGTCTGCTCTAGTTCCTTCATCTGTGCCTTGCCATATCCCATCGCCGGTAAAACGTCCTCAAGGTGCGTGTACTTCTCGAAGGTTTCCTTTATGCTACCCACAGCAAATGGCCTGGGATCAACGATGATTGCGCCTGCCTTGCGCGCTGCAACATACCCCGCACCAAACTCCATACCACCGTGAGTCACGGTCGGTCCATCTTCGACTACAATTACTCTCTTACCTTTGATGATGTCCATATCATCAACTGTGAGTGGGGAGGCAGCCTCGATTATGATGGCGTTGGGATTGGTTTCCATGATGTTATCACGAACCTCCTCGATGTCCTCATAATCTGCCGAAACTACCTTGTTGATTATGACAACGTCTGACATTCGTAGATTGGTTTCGCCGGGATAGTATGAAATCTCGTGTCCTGGCCTGAGAGGATCCACAAGCGTGATGAGAAGATCGGGCTTGTAGAATGAGAGATCGTTGTTACCGCCATCCCACGTAATTACATCTGCCTCTTTCTCAGCTTGCTCCAGAATCTGACCATAATCCACTCCTGCGTAGAGAATCACTCCCATGTTAATCATGGGTTCGTATTCTTCGCGCTCTTCGATTGTGCAGTTGTAACGGTCCAAGTCTTCTAGCACCTCGTACCTTTGAGCAATCTGCGTAGTCAAGTCCGGATCATAGGGCATGGGGTGTCTGATATTCACCGGCTTCAGACCCATATCAACAAGTATCTGGTTTACTCTCCTAGATGTTTGGCTCTTCCCACAACCAGTTCGCACTGCACAGATGGCTACCACTGGTTTATTGCTCTTCAACATGGTGAGCTTGGGGCCCATCAATCGAATATCCGGTCCCAGAGAATTAACCCACGCAATCTTGCTGCCTACTGTGAAGTAGTGGAGGTCAGAATAAGCTAGAATGCACTGTTCGACGTTGTGCTTCTTGATCAGCTCAGGAAGTTTCTCTTCCGGGTAGATCTGAATGCCATTGGGATAGAGTTTACCTGAAAGTTCGGGTGGATACATTCTGTCCCCTATTCCAGGGATTTGCTCAGCTGTGAACGCCACAACATCATAATGCTCGTTGTCACGGAAGTATGTGTTGAAATTGTGGAAATCACGGCCAGCTGCGCCCATAATCACTATTTTCTTTCTGTCCATGTCGATCGTCACCTGTCAATATGCGAGAACTAGTGGTTCGTGCGAAGTATGCTGGATAAATAATCTTGGGTGTCCACGGCTCTTACCAAATGGCGTTGATGCATCATTCAAAACGCTCATTTTAGCCGGCGATTTTTCGCATAGTCATTCGAGTAATGTTAGCTTTGTTTATCAATGAAAACCATCGGAAAATCGCTACACAACACAAACATCTAAATACCTCCCACGCAAAACACACTGGGAGTGTGCTCGGACGCCGCCATACGCCGGTACCTCCATGGGGTGCGATTGTGAAGCTGGTTGAACTAGCAAAAGAGTCTATTAGACTCTTGAAGGAGAACGGACCAGAGGGGATTCGTAGTGACATTCTAGCCGACATGTTGGACACCCCAAAGCGAAGAGTGTATGATGTTATCGCAATTTTGAATGCACTGGACCTCGTGGCTACAAAAAGACGGTTCGATGGCACAACAGTCACTTGGATTGACCGAACAAAGGATTACATTCCTAGAGTAGATTACGAAGACATGAAGTCGCGGCTTGAAACTGAATACAATCAACGCAGGGATTTACAGGTTCAGGTTGCCGAGCTCAAAGAACAAGTTCGTATGGCTAGGTCGAAGCTGCGAAGAGAATTGCAGACGGTGGAAACCCTCACCAAAGCAGAATTCAACACGACTTACCTTACGGTTCGGGCGCTATCTAGCAACGGGTTCAAAAAAGTCAAAGACTCTGGAATGGAGGTTCTGATTGAAACCCATGAACCTGGGATGACCGTTGATCCAACAGTCAAAACACCTGACGAGAATGAGGAGCTTATCA
>DAOWNS010000305.1 GCA_030642465.1 Candidatus Thorarchaeota archaeon
CTTGAAGGCCAGGACTGTACGATCCCAATCCTTTCTTGCACTCCAAGCGTAGAACGCGAGGACAACTAATCCAACAATCAACAATGATTCCATGACTTGTTCTCGACCTTCCTAGACGACGGTCCTACGCGGGGATAAAAGGGTTAGCGAAGCTCTTTTGCGTTTGCACTGACTTCTTTCCTAATGCTTATAATGGGGCTCATGTCCCCTGCGGGCCAACGGACTGGTTCACCCCGGGGTGCATCATTCATGAAGATCATCGTTCCAATTAAACAGGTACCTGACGCCGTCGAGGTCCGTATCAAAGAAGCTGCGGACACGCTCAATACAGATGGCGTCCCGCAAATGCTCAACCCATTTGACTTGTTCGCGGTGGAAGCGGCCATTCAGCTGAAAGAAGAGAAGGGAGGCGAAGTGGTCATAATGACCATGGGCCCGCCCCAGGCTAATGCCGCGATTCTCAAGGCTCTAGCTATGGGTGGCGACCGCGCAATCCACCTACTAGACCCTGCATTTGAGGGTGCAGACTCTTGGTCCACGGCCATTGTTCTCGCAGAACAAATCCGAAAGATGGAGTACGATTTGATAATCTGTGGCAGACAATCCATGGACTGGGACTTAGGCCAGGTGGGTGCAGAGCTTGCGGAGCTGTTGGACCTACCTCAGATCACAGGTGTGCGCCACCTAGAAATTACTGAGGATGGCAAACATGTCATAACCCACCGAGTCACGGAAGATGGCTATGAAGTAGTAAAGGCTAGGATGCCAGTTCTATTAACAGCCACTAAGGGGTTGAATGAACCCAGGCTGCCAAACATCATGGGAATCATGAAGGCAAAGAAAAAGCCACTCGAAACGATAGATGCGGCCACTCTGGGTCTTGACGCGACCCAAATAGGTAGAAACGGAGCTTTGTCAAAGACCGTGAGAGTCTTTCCGCCAGAGAAGAGAAAGGGCGGGATAAAGCTGGAAGATGTGGAGCCCAAGGAAGCAGCAAAGCAACTTGTTGAGTTCCTTGCCAAGAAGGGGGCGATCTAGATTATGAGTGAACACAAAGGCGTCTGGGTGTACTGTGAAACCGATGAAAGCCGCCTGAAACGGGTTGCTCTTGAGCTGGTTACAACGGCACGAGATTTAGCAGATAAGCTTGGTGAGGAGGTCGTGGCTGTTCTAATCGGCAACGACATTGAGCGGCATGCCGAGGGGTTGATTTGGCAGGGCGCAGACAAGGTCCTAGTCGTAAACGACGAGATTCTTGCAAAATATACCACTGATGCCTATTCAAAGGCGCTGGCCAATCTTATCGAGGCGCACAAACCATCGATACTCTTACTGGGAGCTACAACAAATGGGCGCGACTTGGCTCCACGCGTGGCGGCCAAGTTGAAGCTTGGTTTGACTGCTGATTGCACAGGTCTGGAACTGAACGACAAGAAACAGCTCTTGCAAATTCGTCCTGCATTTAGTGGAAAGGTCATGGTTGAACTAGTATCACCCGAATCCAGGCCTCAGATGACGACTGTTCGGCCCAATGTCTTCAAACCAGCAGAGCCGGACGACTCACGAACTGGCGACATCGAGCATGTCAAGATGCAGATGAGCCCGGATGACATTCGGACTGAGATTCTAGAGAAAGTTAAGGAGGTCGTTGAAGGTATGATCTCTGTCGACGAGGCAGAAGTCGTGGTTTGCAGCGGGCGAGGTATCAAGGAGCCAGAGAACCTCAAACTCCCCGAGGAGTTGGCTAAACTGCTTGATGCAGCTGTGGGGGGCTCCCGACCAATCGTGGACCTCGGGTGGTTACCTCCAACACAACAGGTTGGTCAATCTGGCAGGACAATCCTGCCGAATCTCTACTTCGCGTTAGGAATCTCTGGGGCAGTGCAGCATACTGCAGGAATTAGGGGGGCTTCCTTGATAGTTGCTGTGAACAAGGACCCTGACGCTCCAATCTTTGAACTATCTGACTTCGGGATAGTGGGCGATTTATTCGAGGTCCTGCCTGAGATTATCGCAGAGATCAAGCGAGTCCAGTCTGAGAGATAGCGTACCGTGGGGTTTCATATACCCGCCAGAAAAAGAAGAATGGTGGGGACGGCAGACAACTGCTGCCCCCAAGTTTCTACTTAGGGTCGCGACTAGAAGTCTTGAGCCTTGAGTGTCTTTCGCTTGTTCGCCTTGGTTCGGGCAATTGCATCATCGAGCATCTTGCCGATTGCCTTGTTGAAGGCATCATAGGAATCGCTGCCGACCATTGCGCCCTTTTTCTTTGCGTATGCTTTCATTGCCGACTTCACGAAGAAGATAGTCTTTGATTTGTTCTTAGACATGTTATTTGTACACTCCTCTAGATATCGAGGAACTGAGCGTCCGCATGAACTGTTAATAACCGTATTCTGCATGCCCTAGGGGCGCTTTCTGAGAATTCTACACTCCTCGAGGGACCGTGCTTGAACTGTAATATAACCGAAAACTTATATGTAACTGTAATAATGTACAGTTAGCGAATTACAATGAATTACGAATACGACAATTCAGATGATGAACGCCGGACTCAAGATGAGTCCAAAGGCATCGACGAAATCAGGAAGGAGCTTGAAGAGGTTCGGAAGCTCAAGGAAACCCTGAAGAA
>DAOWNS010000239.1 GCA_030642465.1 Candidatus Thorarchaeota archaeon
CCCGATTGTATCTTCCAACTGTATCGCTTCAGCTGCGTTTATTGTTGCACATTGCAGAGCTTGAGTAGGACTCATCCCAACCTCTGTAATCATGAGTGAAATCTCCTTAGCAGAGGTTCCGTGAGGAGCTCCTTCGACACCCGAATCAGTGCCCAAAGCGAATTTCACGCCTTTCTCAAAAGCCATTCTGTGACACTCAAGCATTACCCCCGCAACCTCTTTGAATTTCTTCACTGCAGCAGGTTCCATTTTGGCCAAGGTTTCTTGATTGTTTCGGGAAGCGGCTGCTCTATGGGTGGGCACAAGATATTTGCCTTTCTTAATCATCAGGTCAGCTGTATCTTCCGAGATCATGCTACCATGTTCTATCGTATCAATACCAGCATCAACTGCCAGTCTGATGCCGGCATCCCCATGCGCATGACTCGCTACATGCATGCCATTTCGATGTGCTTCACAGACCATTGCGATGAGTTCATCTTCGTTGAAAAGGGCCTTCTCCACTTTGGATCCTGCTCCATGCGTGACACCCCCAGTCGTTGCAGTCTTGATAAAATCAGAACCAATACTAACACGATCCCTAACGGCATGCGTAACACCATCAACACCACTTGGAGTCGCATACCATCTATCCTTGGAAAAAGCATCAAGAAGTTCATCAGGAAGCATCATGTCTTGGGACCCATATTGCCCAATCGGAACCTGTGCAACTATTAATCGAGGTCCTTTGTACAGACCTCTAGCAATCGCTCTCTTCAAGGAGGAACCCCACCTTTCTCCACCGCAATCTCGGACTGTCGTGAAGCCTGCCATAAGATGGTCTTGAGCATGTTTCAACGCAAGGTAACCGCGATAATAGGTCGGGGTTGTCAAGTATTGCCTAGAACGGAATAATGAGGTTTCTATTTCAAGATGCACGTGGCATTCAATCAAACCTGGCAGAACGTATTTTCCTTCCAGATTGAGTATCTCATCATTCTCTTCCTTTTCGAAAGAGGAATAATCTCCTACCCAGTCGACTATCCCATTCTTGAGAACAATGGACTTTCCGTCCTCCATCTTTCCATTGATTGAATCAAAGCATGTCGTATTGTGTAAAACAAGTCGTTTCTCTGGCAAGAATCAGCCCCCTAGATTAAAACAAATAAGTGCATGAAGCATCTAAAGAGTATTCCTACACTCGGAACAAGAAAGCAACGGAGTGAGCCTCAGGGATACACGAGTGGATCAATCAACAAATCGCCTGTTTGGGAAACGCATTTTAGGGACTTGAGCGCTAGTCCCCAGTTGGCTGCGGCACGCTTGTAACGGAGGGAATCCTATGTTCACGTGCAAGAAATGCAATGAGCCCTTTCACGTAAAATACGCCGATATCCGTGGATCGAATCTACGGATGCGCGTACAATGTCTCAATGGTCACAGAGAAGACAGGAAAGTCCCTCTTAAACAAGCTAAAGACATGCTGGAGGATTTGTATCAAAGCTTAAGCATCTGTCTGGACTGTGGCAGAACAATGGGTCTTCTCAGTACCGACTTGGGAAAACGCCAAGTTACGTTCGTCTTTGTGTGTCCGGAACACGGACCTCAGGAACGGCCCATCCCAGTCGGGCATCATTCAGTAGTATCAGCCCTCATTGACATTGAGAAGGTCGGGAAGTCTGTCGAAACCGGTTTCAAGTGTCCTCGATGTGGCGAGGAGTTCATGGTTCATGAGATAGAAGACAAGAAGGGCGTTCTCCAAATCAAGTCGAAGTGTCCCAATGGGCACAAGGAGATGAGATACCTTCCTCGTAACTCGGATGTGAGCATCCTCAAAGGCGTTATGCAAAGAGTGCTTATGTGCGATGAATGCGGCCTCCACTGTTCATTGGAAAAAGCAGAAGTGAAAGGTAGGGACACAAGAGTAGAACTGTCCTGTCCCGTTCACGGAAAGGACAGGAAGAGGATACCTGCTGAGAATGCTGAGCTTCTAAGAGAGGTTTCTGGTGAGGCTGAGAAAGATGCCATCGTGAAGGATGCTCTCACATGCAGAGATTGTGGACAGGCCCTGTCAATACACAGCATCGACACTGACAAAAAAGGGTACAAAATGAAATGTAGATGCTCAAAAGGGCACTCTTGTGAAATCGTGCAACCAATCGAGAGAACAACCCAGTCCATAGATGCGATAGTAAATGCCGTGCTCAAATGCGATAAATGTGACCTTTTGACACATATCCTGAAGAAAGACGTCAGCGGAGAAAACGTCACGCTAGAGCTTGTCTGTCCCATTCATGGAACAATGCGAAAGACGCTCAAAGTTGGTGTGTACAAACAAATCGAGGAACGAGAGCCAGCAGTCGATAGAAGAGGGTCTCTGGATGAGAGCTTCCGCTGTAGTAAATGCAATGCTCCTTTCACAATCCGTAACATCAAGATTCGGGATGGGCTATTCGAACTCCAAGTGAAGTGCCAGAACGGGCATGGAAGCGACCGCGTTTATATCCAACGCATGAGCCACGAATTCTTGGTGAAACTATACGGGCGCCTTTACGAGTGTCCAAAGTGCCACGATAAGCTTAGCCTCGTTGAGATAAAACCTCACGAACGAGAAGGTGAATCCATAGCAGTATTGACATGCAGCGAACATGGCGATACTGAGATGCCGATTCCAACGGCCAATGAGGCTGCAGTTCGTGACGCCTACTTGGCGACTGCAGACATGGAATATCTTGATCGGCTCATAGATGAAAAGCTTCAGGCAAAGCGCGAGTTCAGTGTAACCTTGGATGCAGAAGCCGATGCCGAAGATGTCTTTGGCATAGTCAAGAAAGTAATCGAGCAACACGATGTCTGGTTTGTGGGCGAGCGTGGTTTTGCTGAGGTGCTTAAGGAGGCTCTGTACTACGGCAAGGCCACCGTCGGGGGCGCAGAGGTAGTCATCATCGGATCAGTATCACGAGACGACCGAAAGGTTACAATCTCTGTCGCCTCAGAAGATGAAGCCAAATTCTCAAGTGTGCTGGGTGACATGCGTGAGAACCTTAGAGACCTGCTATTGAGGAGCAAGGCCGTGGCTGAACCGGTGCAGCCCAGAAGGATTGAATGCTCTCATTGCGGCGGGGCACTGGCTAAGCGAGCCTTGCCCGGTGAAACTACGATTTGTCCCCATTGTGCAAGCCCTCTTCACTGGGACTAATCTTGGATGCTACATTCGAGGTTAATGTGAGGATTCCGAAGACCATTCAATTTCGGTCTTCTCCTTTGCGTGAAGGTGTGTGAGAATCCGATCTATCAGAGAATCTACAAGGTCCTCAATCGTCTTTGGCTTGTGCCAAAACGCTGGGCTCGCAGGTATCACTGTAGCTCCAGCTTCCACAACCTGAGCCATATTTCTGATGTGAATTAGATTAAGGGGGGTTTCTCGGGGCAATAGGACTAGCGGCCTCTTCTCTTTGAGGCTGCAGTCTGCTGCTCTGACGACAAGGGTTTCTGCGTACCCATGTGCAACACCTGCAAGTGTCTTCATAGAAC
>DAOWNS010000345.1 GCA_030642465.1 Candidatus Thorarchaeota archaeon
TCGAGAACACATCCCGTGCAGTCATCCACCTGCCCAGTTCCTCGAATTAGGGCGTCTGGTATCGCTCCTGCAAGCCCGGCAAAAGAGCCGATTGTCTTGGCATAGGGATATCCGTCATTGGTTACTCTGCCTGCAAGAGTTGTACCAAAGTCTAGGGTCATCACGGGATTCCGAAAGTCAATCTCAGTGCTCTTTGCAGCTCCCTTCAATCCGGCTGTGACAAGTTCACCTTCCATCTCATTAGCCACGATTTCCGCGTTTGCCGGAGGCAGGGAGCCTGCAACGGCGCCATCAAAGTACACTTTCTTTAACCAAGTGAAGTCCCTAATGCCAGGAGGAAGATTCTCCGGTGATAGTGATGCCGTCATCTTCCGAGGAGGAACACCTGCGGCGAGACATCCGTTCGCTAATGCTTGGACCATAGCGCCAACCTCAGCAGGTTCAGCGAAACTTGCAGTTACTCCTGTAGACCGGACTACAAAGTGAAGGTCTCGTTCGATGTCAACCTTTGCTCGAGTGAGCACCGTGGTGAGAACGTCGCTAATCATCTCTGAAACTGCTTCACGTGTAAGATCTACTCCAACTAGCGTGGACCCAAAGACAGTTTCATCGGGTCGGGGGGGTCTCACGTCTCTTGTGAGTCGAACCTCTTTTTCAATCTCAAAAATCTCCGCAGTCTTAAGATTGGTCGACACAAGGATGCACTTTGTTGTGGTATTACCCAACTCAACTGATGCTACTGTATAGAAGGGACCCATCCGAAGCGATGACACTCCAATTCTTCGGGGTCGCACTATCACAGGGTTCTTTGTCAATTTCGACACCACTAATTTATAGAAGTCGTTTGAATGGATGGTCAGCAGATGGTTCAGTTCCAAACTCCAGGTTCGCCGCTTCAGCGGCAAAGATATCCGCCATTGCGACTGCTGGAAAAACTCGTTCAGCATTGCTTATTGGCCCGTAGAGAATGAAATCCGCACCCATCATCTGTACGATGAGGTTCGATGCCGCATCGCACACTCGGTATGCTTCCTTATTGACCTTCTTGAGATTTCGAAGCCAAGTCCATGATGATGGAGCGTTGTGAGCACCAGAACCAGTGGGTAGACCATAGACCGTCTTGGATACGAAAGTGAATGCGGCGGCAGAGCCGGCTCCTGCACCCATCGCAGTTGTTGCTGTATCGATAAGGGGCTTGGTCACGCCCAGTTCTCGGCTCAGCGGCAGAAGCCCTTTCTTAAGTTCCAGAGCGCCTTCATCCAAAACTAGTCTACGTCCTGCGATTGACGGGTCCTGTGGATTGAATGCAAGGATTATTGCACACTCGTGTTGAATCTCGGCAAGTGCCTGCAGTTCATCATCAGATACAGATACGTTAATTGAATTGTATACTGCCCTATCTAGTAGCCCAACTTCCTCAGCATAACGAAGTCCTGCAATTCGCACCATTGGTTCCGTGGAGTCGATTAGGAACGGAGAAGCTGTCACATCAACTATGAAATCGATGTACTTCTTCATGGCATCTTCAGATTCCGAGAAAATCTGCACCATTGATGGGTTCCCGGTGATCCCTGCTATCTCATCCTGTTTTCGAATCAACACCTTGGCCGCTTCCGTGTCTATGATTCCTCGTTTGGCATTCTCAACAATCTTATGACCGCTGTAGAATATCGTACCAATCAGAACAGTAGGGATTTCTCCTGGAGTCCCGCCAATATTCACCCCACCTACATTGTGGATGATCTGTTCCTTTTCAAACATAAACATCGTTACTACATCTCCTTTCCAACTAGTATCGTTCCAGATTCGATTGACCGGACTTCCACACCCACACTCGATGGGCGTACGCTTAGTACTGCATGTGAGTCTAATTTCGCGACAAGTGAGTTCCAGGGGTCATACGAAATACCGAATTCGGGAAGCAAGGCCACTGAACCGCCAATGCCTGCTGAACGCGTCCCCCCGGAGCCTACTCTGAACTCTACCCATATGGCTCCCTCTGGATAAGGGCCAGGATTCCTGGCGTTCAGCTCCTCCACACGGCTCGCCATCTCTTGTGGGTTGGAAACATTCATCATGTTGATGAACTCGACTTGCTTTCGAAAGCGCTCCACACCCTCGA
>DAOWNS010000139.1 GCA_030642465.1 Candidatus Thorarchaeota archaeon
CAAGGAATCAGCCAAGGTTACAATTCAGAAGAAACCAATTGAGCTGGACCTGAAATTCATGAACCTTAGTGTGTCCCGACGTGTTCCAGCATTCTTCTCAATGTGCGGAAGTTTCTTTGGCTTTTCATCGTTTGTTCTAGCACGATTTGGATACAATCTGAATGAGGGAATTCTTGAGTGGAGTGCAACAATCAGCACTGGTTTTGCAGGTGGAGTTATGATACTTCTTGCCATAATGCTGTTGTTCAAAGGACTAAAACCGTTGATGAATGAAATAGATATCACTCTGAAATTGTAAACCGAACCGCACCATATTGGTGAGTCAGATGGTTCTCAGTCACCATGAAGAAGTACTGTACTAGCTGTTCATCGTCACTCGCAATATTGACTGACACTCATCAGGACCCTAAGCACATTTTCATATCAATAAGGAATGTAGTACCAGTGCGTGACATGCGTCAAGGATCTATGCGGGTATATTGTGCTATGGACTGTCGAAAAGCAAGCTTCATCCCCGCTCCTGACAGCATCTAGCCAAACTTGAAACAAGTCATCGAAACGGACCCCATGATGATTTTCTGATTAAACACATTTAGCTCGCTGTTCCCATTCGCTGCACCTCTAGCATAAAGTAGCGGAAGATAGTGGTCCAAGTAGGGATGTGCTTGTTTCGCCAGGTGATTCATTTTTTCCAAGTTGGTTAGGACTGAATCGTCATTTGCATAAAGCGCCTCCAATATCTTATCCTCAAACTCTTTTGCCCAACCATAAACTGAATTCTGCTCACTCCAGTTCACCGCACCAAGATTGTGAACTAGATTCCCACTTCCAATGATTAGAACTCCTTGCTCGCGGAGAAAATGAAGTTTGTCGCCTAGATCGTAATGGAATTGCGGGTGTTTTGAATAATCAATACTAAGCTGAATCGTTGGAATATCTGCTTGTGGATACATTTGTTTGAGAACAGACCAGGTACCGTGATCTAAACCCCAGGACTTATCGGAACCAATGGAGTACTCCTTCAGAGACTCGGAAATCTTTGCCGCAAGATCAGGAGCTCCAGGTGCGGGATATTGCAGCTTGTACATCTCACGAGGAAAACCCCCGAAATCGTGAATGGTCCTTGGCTGCTCCATGACGCCCACCATTGTCGAAGGAACATACCAGTGGGCGGACACGCATAGGATGGCGTCAGGCATAGGAATCTTGCCTGCAATATCTCTCCACCCCTGAGTAAACTCATTATCTTCAATCGCATTCACAGGTGACCCGTGTCCAATGAAGAGTGTAGGCATCCTCTCTGACATTCTGCATCACGTAAATCTGAATTCGTTTCTTTCGTTTTAAGCAGTGCCTTATGCACACGTGGGCAATGAATCGGTTTTGCAATCAAACGCTTCTGGCAACCCATTCAGTCCGTGAATGACTGCAATACCTTCACTATCTGAAGATTCAACGACGAGATTTAGGAGGTTGCACATACTTCATAGGATAACAAAAGCCGAATAGGCTCCACAATACATTCAAAGCGCAGGCTTTATTAACTATTGTTTACCGCATTTGCTTGTGAGGATTCCCAATGGCAACTACACTCAAGGCATCAACAAGGATACTAGATTTGGCAAAGGAGTTTCCATTCCTATTTGAAACACTGATCGAGATTTCGCCGAAACTCAAGATGCTGCAAAACCCCGTCTTGAAAAGGACCATTGGAAAACGCGCGACTCTAACCGATGTTTCCAAGATCTCGAAAGTTCCTTTGAACCGATTATTCGTGCTGCTATCTGAATCGATTACAAAAAGCACCAATGAAACCGTTGCTATTGACAAAGAAGACGAAGGAAAGAGCGAATGGCAGGAAGAACTTGAAAGAAGACAGAGGAGTTTGAAAGACATCGTTTTGGGATTGCATAGCGGCAAAGAAATTGAAGATTTGCAGTCACAGTTCAAGGAAATCGTCATAGATGTAAGTGCAACTGAGATTGCTGACATGGAACAGTCGCTCATCTCTTCGGGTGAACTTACCGCGCAACAAGTGACAGCTTTGTGTGACCTGCACGTAGAGGTTTTCAAGGAATCACTGGATGTCCAGCAACCACCTGAAACTACACCAGGGCACCCCATTCACACCTACACGAAAGAGAATGAAGAAGCACAGAGGTTGGTTGACCACTTAAGGAAGAGCCCCGAAGACGAAAATACAATCGAAGATCTGAAGAAAATAATCGTGCATTACACAAGAATGCAGAATCAGCTCTTTCCACTGCTCGAAAACGCGGGCATAACGGGTCCATCTACTGTGATGTGGGCAAAACAAGATGATATCCGCAAACTGATTGGTGATCTAAATGAGTCGAACCTCAACGAATTGCTAGCTGCCATTGAAGATATGATCTACAAAGAGGCGAACATCCTCTTCCCAATGTCTCTTGAAAACCTATCAGAACAGGATTGGACAAGGGTCCGAGCTGGAGAAGAAGAAATTGGGTACGCTTGGATAACACCCGGGAGAGAATGGAAGCCAGTTACCCCAGCTGAGATTCATCAAGCTGACCAAGAGTCGGGATTGCCTGAGATCGAGTTGAACAGGGGAAGTCTGACATCAAAAGAGATAGACCTGCTTCTTCGGCATCTTCCAGCCGACATTTCATTTGTTGGTGTTGATGAAAAAGTGAAATACTATTCCGCAACAGACCATCGGATTTTCCCGAGGAGCCCGGGAGTCATTGGAAGAAGTGTAATCAACTGCCATCCTCAGAAGAGCTTTGACAAAGTACAGAAAATTATGACTGCCTTTAAGGAAGGCAAGAAGGACAAGGCCGTGTTTTGGATTCAGATGAATGACCGTTTTCTACTCATAAGCTATTTCGCGGTAAGAGGGGATAATGGGAAATTTATGGGAACTCTGGAAGTATCACAAGACGTGACCGATATTCGAAGCCTTGAAGGGGAACATCGGCTTCTCGATTGGGAATAGAGCAGAAAGATACCCGGGTCGAAACTGATGACATTTGAGAAGACAGACAAGTAGAAACTTAACTAGGAGATGCAATCTGCACTGAAGAGAGATGCAGATGGACGCCAAGAAGGTCATCATCGTTCCACACACCCATTGGGATCGAGAATGGTATCTGCCATTTCAGAGATTCAGGTACATGTTAGTCGAGCTAATTGACGAACTCCTTGACACGCTGAAACAACAGGATTTCATGTTCATGCTAGATGGCCAGACCGTTGTCTTGGAGGACTACGTCGAGATTCGCCCTGAGCGAAAGGAGGAGCTACTGCAATGGATTCGACAAGGAAAGATTGCTGTGGGACCATGGTACCTTTTGCCAGATGAGTGGCTAGTTGGAGGCGAGAGCCTGATTCGCAATCTAGAGTACAGTCATGACTTAGGAACGAAGCTCGACATCCCCTTGATGCAGGTCGCATATCTGCCAGATCAATTCGGGCATTCGAGTATTATTCCACAGCTAGTAGGTAACCTCACCAACTTGAAGGCAGCAGTGCTCTGGAGAGGAGTGCCGCCAGACATCATGACAGTTCCATTCACTTGGAAATCACATCCAACTTCCTCAACGTCGATACTCGGTGTCTATCTCCCCGGCGGCTATGGTAATGTCGCCAGGTTCCCAGAGAGCTATGACGGATTCGTTGCCAAGATTAACGAGAGCATTGCTGAGCTGGAGCCATTCTCGCCCCTCCCACTGTACTTGATGATGAATGGGTCTGACCACCTCCGCCCCCAGTCGTTCATCCAAGAGCACGCAGAGAAGATGAAACAAGAAGGGCAAGACGTCACTCTTGGTTTCCTTAACCACTATGTCGAGGCTCTGGAGAAGGCTGTGGCTGAATCGAGCTACAACCCTCCTATGTATGCAGGTGAGTTTCGATCCCCTGCCAGAGCTCCGCTACTACAGAACACCTACTCAACCCGCATGTGGATCAAGCTCTGGAATCAAAGAGTTGAGGATATTCTCTTACTGGAAGCGGAACCTATCAGTACGTATCTCTGGCATCATCTGGGACACTCGTATCCAGCTGGTTTTCTCGAAACTGCGTGGAAATGGCTACTCCGTAATCACCCCCACGACTCAATCTGTGGTTGCTCAGCCGATCAAACCCATGCTGAGATGAAGGTGCGTTTTTCATGGGCCGAATCGATTGCAGAAAGCATTATCGTTGGCGCAGTCAAGACGCTTGAGGAAACATCAAGCCCATCTGACAAATCATGCATCCTCGTTTTCACTTCTGGAACTAGCTTGGAAACACCGGTCCGTGTTGAGTTTTCTCAACCCAGAGAGAGGAGTGTCAAGGGGCTGCAGGCGCCCGATGGGAAAATCTACGATGTGCAACCAATCAGGTTTCAGGAAGATGTCTTTCTGGAAACAACAGTGGGTATGACTACTGCAAAAATGGGCATTGGAATGCTGCCCGGCAGGAAGCTCATCAACTTCTACATCAATGATTTCGAGCACTATGATGGCGACGAGCCAGGTCTCCTTGAGCTAAGGCTTATTGCAGACAGACAGCCTGTGGGCGACTTTGACATGGAAGATTTCAAGAAGCAAGCTCATGAGTTGATAAAGAGCAAGCGGTACAAAAAGATACACCTCGTCGCTGTGCGTCCAAGCCAAAGCGTCTATGCTGCTGTCATTCCGCTCCGACCATGGGCTTTTACAAAGCTAAATCCAGTTGATGAAACTCCCAAGTCTGCATCCAGTGATACATTCGAAGCTAGCAAGAACCATGTGAGCAACAGATTCTATTCAATCACCTTCAACAAAGATGGAACATTCAATGCGATTCACAAAGAAACTGGTCTGGCTTACGATTGCCTTCATGCTTTCGAGGACTTTGGCGATCGAGGTGATGTATACACCTTTGGCAGAGTGGAACCGGAAAAGGTCAAGGTAAAAAATGTCAAGCGATCCATTGTGAATGATGGGCCAGCCATTGCGGAGATACGCCAGACGAAGACTCTGGAAGTCTTTGAAACCCTAGACGACTCCAGAGAGAAACGCATTGGCAAGGCGGAAATTCCAATTGAATCAACTTTCAGATTCTATCGTGATACACCACGAGTCGAAATCATGACCAAGCTGACAAACACTGCTAAGGACCATAGGCTTAGAATCTGCTTTGATCTCCCATTCGGCTCAGAGTTCACACGAACTGCAACCCATCTAGGATGCGTAACGCGAAAGGCTGATGCGGAGAGAATCCCAGGTGCCGCTGAGCTTGAGAGGACAAAGTCCACGTATCCTGAGATGCCTTCTGGCATCCAACCTCAGAAGCGATTCATCAGAGTCGAAAATGAGGAAAGCGGTGATGCTATCACAGTCTTCAACAAAGGAATGCCAGAGGTTGAGCTAGTAGATAGGA
>DAOWNS010000013.1 GCA_030642465.1 Candidatus Thorarchaeota archaeon
CTCCATAATATTTCCAATGACGCAACTTCTGGTTCCATCATTGGGCACCACGAATATGACCGGATAGTCGCTCTGAACAAGAGCAATTGGCCCATGTTTGGACTCGCCCGCAGAGTATCCCTCCGCATGATTGTAGGCAATCTCCTTTAACTTAAGGGCTCCTTCGTAGGCTGTGGCCATAGAAACCCCTCGCCCCAAGAACAGAAGGCTCGGCTTGTCATAGAGAATGCCTGCTAATCGCCTTGCCCGCTCTTCTTGTGTTGAGATGACATTTGAAACAATTTCAGGAATTCCTTGCAAAGATTGACGTCTTCTCTCTATCTCTTCGGAATCGATGAACCCCGTAAGCTCTCCTAAGGCAAGTGCAATCTGAGCAAGCGAGGTAAGCTGTACCATGAATGTCTTCGTAGCAGCCACGCCAATCTCAGGTCCTGCTTGTGTGATAACGGTATAATCAGCTATTCTTGTGATGGAGCTACCCACCACATTTGTTATTGCAAGCACCTTGACACCGAATTTCTGTGCGTACTTGACAGCTGTAATCGTGTCAGTTGTTTCTCCAGACTGTGTGATTGCAACTATGCAGTCCTCCTTGGATAAGGCACCATAGACCGTGTCTGGGAAATCACTAGCCAATTCAAAGGTCGGAAGGATTCCAGCGATTGACGCAAACATATGACGTGATGCCATTGCAGCATGTCCAGACGTTCCCATTGCAAGCAGATAGACCCGTCGTGCATTGTGTATGAGTTTGGCAGCTTCCTCAATTATTCCCGGTTTCAACCGAAGTGTATTCCTTATGGCATCAGGCTGTTCGTGTATTTCTTTCAACATGAAATGTGGAAATCCACTCTTCTGCGCCTGATCTGCAGTCCAGCTTATTTTGATTGTTTCCCGATTCACAAGCGTGTTATCACTGAGTTTCCTGATTTCAACACCATCCACTGACAATGTAGCTATCTCGCCATCTAGCAGGAGAATCATGTTGCTGGTCATTGGCAGGAATGCTGGAATATCTGAGGAAACATATGATACCCCTTCTTCCCTTCCAAGAACAAGCGGATTTCCATTACGTGTACATACAATCTTTTCAGGTTCCTTTGTAGACATTGCTACTATAGCATAAGTACCCTCAATCTGCTTTGTGACCTCTTTGAGAGCAGCCGCAAGGTCCATCCCATCCTTCATATGCTCCTCAATCAAATGTGGAATTACTTCTGTGTCTGTTTCAGACTTGAACTTATGGCTTCTTGAATGCAAGTCCTTTCTTAGTTGAAGGAAATTGTCTATCACTCCATTGTGTATTACAGCTATCTCGTTTTTGCAATCAAAATGTGGATGTGAATTCATGAGCGATGGAGCACCATGTGTTGCCCAACGAGTGTGACCTATTCCGATGATTCCTGGAAGGTCATCAAGGTTCAGACTCCTATGAACATCATCAACCTTGCCTTCGTCCTTCTTTGTGTGCAGACGATTATCAGCAATAGTGGTAATGCCTACGGAATCATAACCCCTATACTCAAGACGTTTCAGGGCCTGATGAAGAAATGAGGCAACCTCGCCTCGCCCTTGAACAACACCGATTATTCCGCACATCTCAAAGATGCCCCAAGAAAATGCTATTATCGACCTTACTTACACTAACTTGAAAGAGCTTGTGAAAGAGATAAATGTTGACCAACTAACCAGTTAGCTCAATCTCGATATATACCGAGTCTGGGATTCTTACACGCATTATCTGACGTATTGCACGTTCATCCGCATCAATATCTATTAGACGTTTGTGAACTCTCATTTCCCATTTATCCCATGATTCAGTGCCTTGACCACATGGAGTCTTGCGAGTTGGCACTACCATCCGTCGGGTTGGCAGCGGAATAGGACCTGCCATTCGAACACCTGTCTTGCGTGTTATACGCTTAATTTGATTGCAAACACCATCAAGATCTTCTGTACTTGTGCTTGATAGTCGAATTCTCGCTTTCTGAGTCATTTGGAATTACAGCTCCACTCGGTAAGGCATCCAAGGCAACCGTCTTGCATCCTGATAAAAAGATTGTCTTGTGGGGTGCGTCATTAAGGTATGGAGCTGCTGCTAGACGAATAGCAGCATAATCGTCAAATCTATCGAGAATTCAATGTACGGTATATCAATAAGCACGCTTTTTCTTTCGGAAACTAAGTGTTGCATTTGAAATTTCTTACACTTGTGAAACTGGGCGGTTCAGTAATAACTCAGAAACAAATTTCTCCACCTACTGTCTACAAGATGGCAATTAGTCGTATCGCCAAAGAACTCCGAACGCACCAAGGACCGCTAATTGTCGTTCTGGGAGGGGGTGCACATGGTCACCAAGCTGCACACATTTATGGATTTGGCGATTCATCTACTCCACCAGAGAAACTTCTCTCAGGCATTCCATTAATACGTCACAATATGACACTGCTATCACTTGAGGTTGAACAAGCATTAAACGCCAATGGCCTACCATCTGTTGTAATTCCGCCATTTTCCTCAGTTAGCTTGCACGATGGCGAGATAATGAACTTCCCAACAGACATAATCAAATGGACTCTGGAGGCACACTGTGCGGTCATCATCCACGGAGATGTGTGCCTTGACGATGTACGAGGGGCTTCCATACTAAGTGGTGATACTATTTCGGTCTACCTAGCAAAAGCATTGGATATCCAGAGAGTATTCATCGGCACAGATGTAGATGGCATATTCGAAGAGAATCCCCATGCCAATCCGAATGCCACTCTCGTACCTGTGATTGACAGCTCCAACAAGAATTTCGTTCTGGCAGGTGCAGGGGCTTCTGCATCCACTGATGTAACAGGAGGTATGGCACGGAAGGCACAGGAGCTAATTGAACTAGCCAATCAGACAACTCAAGTTGCAGTCTTCAACCTCACATCTCCGGGACGTCTAACTGCTCTTCTCGCAGGCAAATCAACTACTTGTACCAGAATAGAATTCTGAAACACTATACCAGCATTTCCGCAACCGCATCGTCCATCGTCTTCATGATCAAATTCGCTGGAATCATGGCGCCATCATCAAGATACTCGGCTGCTGTTAGGAGGCATATCACTTGTGTCGACCCGCAAATCCGGCATGCCAAATCACTATGAAGATTCAGAAGCGTGTTAAGCTGTTGCTGTGTCGGAAATACAACATAGGATTTCTTACCAACGCAGAAATCATAATATTCATGGCCTTTGGAAATAGGCCCATTCTGTTTCCCAATCTCTCCAATTAGTAGACTAATCGCTCTCTCTTTGAGGTTTCTCAGCACTGCTGAATTTACAATCCAGAGGTTCTTCTCGAAATCAGTATATCGCTTCTCGCCTCCAACACGCAACGCTACAAGCACTTCATCAGCAAGGAGTTCTGTGAGGGCACGTTTGCCTTCCGCGACACTCATGGGAGCTGACCTCCCTTTGAGTGACTGCAACGCAGTAGTGTCGATGAATTCTAGAAGGGAATCCCACGCAATATGTCCATCCGACAAATCAACGAAGTCTTCGATTAAGCCAAACCAGAGACGCATTTGGACTGCACGACTCGTAGCTGAACCGACATCATGCACAGCTCCCCGCAAATCAATCCTTTCTGATTTGGAGATTTTCGCAACCACACCAAGCTGCTCTTCAACCATTTCGCTCCTATGTGGCTTTCCATGAACAAGTTCATCCATCACCTTGTTTAGAGAGCTGGGAAAAGCTGAGATTACAGTCACAGCATCAAATGTATCTGAACGATCAATGGATTCTCTTAGCTTGGATGCGGCTATGCTTCCTCTCACCACTACCACCAACTTGTTGATATTATTTCCAAGCTCACTCATGCATGTTTCAATCTGTCCTAAAACCGATTCTATGGAAGATGCTTTCAAATGGTTTGGCAAGATGAGTATAGCATAATTACCCGCAATCAATTGTGCTCCATTCGAATCCAGCTTTTGATATTCAAAGTTATGAACCGAGTCCAGACGTCGAATTATGTAATTCATAATAACGTCCCTAACAGCTTCCAATTCTCTGCCTGGTACTGTAAACACAAAACCGCCAGGCACAAGTGAAAGTGCTTCGCGCGCAATAGCTCCAAGAGAAACAAGGTTGCGGATTATCTCCGCAATATCATTTTCAGCAAATTGCGAATCCAAAGTCATCAATAGGCTCTTGATTTCAATCTCAGTGGCCATATCTCTAGATGCGAGAAAAGCAACTACATGGTTTGCCAGCTCACCCAGCCGATCAACCACCACCCCTTCCGGTTTGGTAATGGTGCACGTTTCGTGCACTACTGTGCTTAACTCAGTTGTTTCACAGCCTTGAGTGATTGCTTCTTTGGTATCCTTTCTTGAGGTTCTAGACACGGGTACAAACAGCCTAGTGGCGATTTCGAAGGTACTAGAACTTGGAACATGAATGAGGGCTCTGCCGCACTTCAATGACTTAAGATACTCCTCTTGTTCAGCATTGAGCGCCATATATTTGGACCCAATGGAGCTGTCGTACGGCAGACGAAATGTAATCTTAGTTGCAGTGTTGGCCAAAATGTTCGAGGATATGTTCGGTCTTGTTGATACAACAATTACTCCTTGTCCGGTAGCCCGTTGAAGCATGACCATTGACTCACCAGTGGTGATATCTGCTGCCGAATGCCTTGTGTAGCTCTCAGGCACTAAATTGCTTGCTTCCTCAAGAACTACGACATGATGCAGTCCAGGTCTTATTCCACGTTTCATAGCATTGTCGAATATTTTCTTGGCGACAAGATTGTAGAGGATCCGGACTGCATCCATACCACCTATTCTTGCAATGTGGCGCATATCGAATACCACACGCTTATCCAACAGAGTAGAAATCTTGAGTGCTTCCGCTCCCCCTTTTAGTATAGATCCAAGGGGTTCGCCAGATAATATCTCAAGACGATTAAGAAGCGCATCCCTAGTCATACTTCCAAAGCGATCATTGCCAGCCATCTTTGAAATAATTCGGTTAAGGCTTGAACTGACTTCGTTTCACGCCTTGATTTCGCTAGCTCCATTACTGATTCTCGCAAGAGTTTCTCCATGGCAGGAGAAAGTTCAGATGACACGCCTCTTTCATTTATGAGCTCCCTTAGAATCGCAAATGTTGCATGCGCATCTACCTCACTTGAATCAATTTCAGTATCTAATAGATCCATCACGAAAGAGGCATCTTTTCCTGGATTGAGTATGAGAATGTCGGAGTCCCATTCAGCAAGGTCCGCATACTCAGATCCTTTAATATCAAACACCCACCAAGGAACATCAGTCTTCAAACTCAATTCAAGCATCAATTTCTTCACAAGATTTGTCTTGCCCGTGCCAGTAGCACCGAGAACTGCAACATGTTCTCTCAGCCACTCCGGTTTAATCCCGATATCACTAATACGTCGCCCTCCGTAGATTGTCTTTCCAATGATTAGCTCATTGTCTACCAGCTTCCTCATTGGAACTGGAAAGACTGGAGTCACAGTCGCTGCAATGACAGGAAGCTGTTGTACAGGGGTGTTTACGTAGCCCACTAAGGAACTCACATGGATTTTCTGACGTTTGAAATGGCGTCTGGTGATAAGTCTGCATGCAGTTCTGCCTCCAATTCCTCTTCTCTTCAGGGAAACGTTTCCTTCCCCGCCCCAAATTGAAGCAATAAGACCGTTTACACCATTCGTCACCCTTTCAAGTTCAGCAGTATCCTTGGCCTTAGCAAGAACGTATACGGAGTTGTCAAACCAACCGGAATCACCTTGCATTCTCTCATGTTGGTCTAGAAGCTTTCTCTTGTTGGCATGGTCAGTCAAGGAATCCTCATTCCTCAGCTCCTTTGCGCGAATGTTTTTCCATTCTCCTTCCATTCTCTTCCTCTCTCTGCCCGCTTTTGCACTTGAGAATACACAAGTTAGAGTGACAGAGTATCTCTGCTTGATTGCAGTAGAGATGAATGTGCCAACCTGTGAGGCATCAATCGAAGGCGCAACTCTGGGGACTCCCGAAATGAATGTGAGTGACTGAAGCATCCCACCGTCATGAACCAATGCGGAGGACTTTCTCAATGAGTCTATGCAATTCGCCATGTCAGCAGCTCCCCTCAGCTTGTCTTCTCCTAGCTGGTGCACCTCAACCCCATTCAAAGAGGCCAAGAGAATAGCTTCGGTTCGCGTAGCTTCTCGCTTCAAAATCGCTTTGATTTCCGCTAGATTTTTTCCAGATGCAGTAATGAACAACCGCAGGAATGGTTCCCCTTTTTCCACTCCCACCTCATATGCCATAGAAACTCTGCTATCTAGGCCTGCACGTAGTGCTAGGAGCAGTGCAGCATTATACCTAGGCTTCTTGCCAGGATCAACAACAATTGAGCTAGGCACAGAAGCAAGTTCCAGCACACAAGTCACAACAACATGCCGATCCAGCTGAATAACAAGGAACTTCTCATCGATAAGAATTGACAATTCATCATTGCGAATTCTCTCACTGGTCAACAACCCACCTGACAGGATTGGTATTGCACAAACAATGACTTCGACAGTCAGCTTAAAAGGCACAGGCGGCTGTTGGATCAGACCGACAAGAGGTAACAAGTACACGAACATCATGTAGAGGCCACATACAATCGTGCCGCCAATCCACATTATTCTAACCAAGGTCCACAGTCCTGGATATGTGCGGCTGAATACCTGTATCACCTTCTCATCTCTCTTTATCATAATCTAGGCCGCATGATAGAGCGGATTTCGTCTGTTGCAGATGACAATACTCAATTCCTTCAGCATAGATATGAGGTCAATTCATAGTTTCAGATTTCTCCATAAGAACTCCCCCAGTTATCCTGCAACTTGCATCATTGAGAAACAACTCAGCAACTGTAGGAGGTTAATAACCCCAGTTCGCGACTCACCTTGGAGTAATCTAGACCTGTTGGTTCGTGCTTCAGTAAGCAAAACGCAGGCAAACGGAAATCAAAACCCACATCGAGGAGGAATCTATCCTGAAAAACAGTGCAGTTCCCTTGCTGATTGTTTTAACCGCCATTTTTCTTCTATTCGTATGTAGTATGACTACCGTTTCCGCTGAAGGCGAAAATGTTGTTTCTAGAGGGGAAACCATAACCATTACTGCTCAGTTGTTACAAAATGGGACCTATGGAGACCCAGTTGTCAATCAGAGAATAGAATTCTTCGACCAGACCCACGATTCGTTTCTTGGTTCTGACATGACCGATTCAAATGGCTTAGCAACCATCGATTGGCCTCTCTCCTCCGGGCATCCATTGGGTTTTATGATGATTAATGCGACTTTTCGCGGCAATCAATCGCTTTCACTCTCGCCTTCCTGTCAATGGATCCCACTTACAGTTGTTTCATCAACAACAATGGAGATTCAAGTTGAGGATAGTGATTTGGCACCAGGTGACAATTTGTTACTCATAGTCCGCCTGCTTAACGACATGTCCGAACCTCTTTCAGACGCCTCTCTTATGGTAGTCTGTGATTCATTGTTACTGGGCTCTGGTACCACCAATGACACTGGCTATGCAAGTTTCTCCCTACACTGTAACACTTCTTGGGCACAGCTGGGTGCGAATACTGTTTCTGTTAACTACGAAGGGAACCTATCGCTTTTTCAAGAAGGCGCAGAATCATCGTTTTCCGTGACAGTACAACAGATTGCGACCCTCATCGAACATAACAATGCTCTATCAGATATTGTCACTTTGAATGACTCGATTACTCTGGCCCTCACGCTTTGGGCCAACGAAGAAACATTACCCAACGGCCTCATGATGGTATCGCTTGATGGAACAGCGTACTCCTCGATAACGACCAACGGCTCAGGTGTAGCAACTCTTGATTTGCGAATTAATGAGGAAATCTCTCTAAACAATCACACTCTAACAATTGAATACACGGGAACTGACCGATACAGCATTTCAACTTTTCAAATTCATTTTATTGTCACAAGCCCTGTACTGATTGAATTACTCTTACCAGAGTACGTTATCACTGGGACCAAACTTGAGATTTTAGTAGTGGTGCAGGACATTCTGAATCGACCGATTCCCAGTGCATCCATTACAATTCTCGATACATTAACTGAAGAAGCAGTTACTAAACCCTTGACTGACAACAACACTCCAACTCAGCTTCTTCTACCCATAACAGGACCTAGAGGAATTCGGGAATTCGTCATTACTGTCAATGAGGCACAATACGTTACCAATGGAACTTACCGGTTCAGTAAACCAATATGGTTTCGTCCTACGTTGTCACTGAATCAGAGCAACATTTTGGGATTTGCGTCTCCCCGACAGGAGATATTGCTTGTAGTCCACCTTATCAATAACAATGCCAACTACTCCAACAAACTAGTGGAAATCTACTCGATTAATAGCACTCTTATTACGCAGTCGATAACCAATCAAGGCGGCATTGCGACTATGGCCTTCTTGGCGCCTTCCAGTGAAGGTCACTTTGCTGTCCTAATTGCATGCAGCGGAAATGAGTCAGCATACGAGCTTTCGGTTATCCTAGAGTATAGTTTTACTGTAGCTAAAACGATACCTGTCATAATCATTTTTGAGTACTATGAGATAATACCACAGCTCAAGGAGATACACGTTCAACTAACTATTCAAGCGTTGAATGGGTCATTACTGAGAAGCATTCCAATAAGCTACGTATGGCTATCAGCTAGTATGGAAATAGATAGCGGCAATTATGGTTTGATCAGCTTACAGCTAGCGATTCCCTCCACACCGGGTAGCTATATTCTATCATACGAATCCGAAGCGTCAAGCTCCCTTCAATCATACGCAGGATCAGTTGCAATTACGATTGGAGAAGCCGATGTTTCAGCAGCTCAAGGCATCGGAATAATTGCCCTTGCTATCGGATCTTGTTTGTCAATTAGCCTAGTTAGCATACCATTAATCAGGCGTCGATATATGCTAACCTAAGAGAAAGAGTTGGTGCTCCGGCCGGGATTTGAACCCGGGTCGGGGGATCGAGAGTCCCCCATGCTGGCCGGACTACACTACCGGAGCCATCCTAGTTGAGTCCGAAGCGCGAAACCTCTCCAATTATAAATAAGGTTTTCCCACGAATGGAAATGTATTTTCCGAAAAACAATTCTTGCGTCATATATGATGGGCTGAAACAGAACGAGTGGCTACATGGGAACGTCGTGGCCACGCTAGTGGAATCTATGGAACCAGCCCGGTGAAATCACTCCAGCTATTCTCTAAAAGCTGGAGAAGGCTAGTGACTACATCTTGAGCCCAACCAGTGGCTTGTAGGATTACCGCAATTACGATAGAAACAGTCACTACCGCTATGCCCAGTAGCAAGCTTTCCTCCACTAATGGGCCTGCGTGATTGTCGTGAAGAAGGTCATCATTATCAGCCATTGATACGCACCTAATCACTGAGCTCTTTAAGCGCTATTTTAACTCCTTCAAGAACTTACATCTACCGAGGTTGTACCGCTCTAGCCGAATCTAAACCATATTGTGCTCGTCGTACCACAGGTTCTCGACCAGTGAAGTCACCGAGTCAATAGATTTTTCCTCAAGAGCAAATCTGAGGCCTTCCTCTGCCTTTTCAACCACTTGAACGTAATCCTTACAACTGGCAGCCTGTGCACGCAACCGGAATGCCCCGTCCTTGGTCCACTTTCTGATTTCGGGTCCTGAGCTTCGCAAATCAAAGACCTTGTTAAGTCCCACAAAGACCACGCCGCGATGGTCAATGCCTCTCCTTACTTCGACGATTTCCTTCACCTGACGCCTAGACTGTCCAGGCACTAGTCTGTCAAGAGTAACTATAACATCCATCAAAGCAATGCTAGATGAATCAACTTTGTGTCCTATTGTCCAACGGGACATGAGACTTGCAGCCGAGTCGCTGTGACATGTCTGAATTGTACGTAGTCCTGCTGCTACCGCTTGAAACAATGCTTGGCTATGTTCAGCTGTCTGAATCTCACCTAGAATCAAATAATCAGGGGACCGATGTAAGCTCTTCACTATCTCAATACTCTTGTCAGATTGTCTACTTTTCTCGTCCACTGGATCGACCTTTATCCTGATTTGATGGTGCCCTTCAACTAATCTACTCTCAACAGCATCCTCGATGTAGATTTTTCTCCAAGTGGTTGGTGTAACCATATCCAGTGCATTCAACAAAGTAGTCTTGCCAGAACCTGGTCCTCCAGTAATAGTGATGTTGAAGCGTCCAGCTATTGCAACAAGTAGTGTTGCTGCTGCGCCGATGGTCAATGTACCATTAAGTATCAAATCCAAGATGGTGTATGGACTCGATCGGGCTCTTCGAATTTCAAGATGCAAGCCGTCTGGACTTAACGGCGGTACACATGCAGAAAAACGAAGAAGCGTGCCGGCTATTTGCATGTCGGTTTTCAATGAAGGATTTGCTCGGTCCAGATGTAGATTGCTTTCAGCTCGCATCAATGTAACGAGGCGTGACACCATGTTGTCAGTCAAAGTGAAATTTGAATAACATCGTCCAAACCTCTGATGATCAAAGTATAGCGCTACTCCTGGCCTGTCCAGAAAGACCTCTTCGACTGCATCATCCAGAAGTAATGAGAAGAACAATCCCAATACTGTCATTCTATGGGCAACAACATCTGAAATCCTCATCTTGGTTGATTCACTTATCTCAGGAAGTGACTTGGTGATACTTGATGAAACACGGGATGACGTGGTACTGATTCTCTCAGAAATACTAACTCTAAAATCCGAATAGCTATTTGTAAGGCCCCCAGTCTTACCAGACAATTCATCTAGAAGAGCATATTCAAGAGATGTTCTGACTAATGGATATGACCTATAGATAATCTGATTCTTTCCTTGCAGATAGAATAGAGCTAAATATGGCCCAACAACATAGGCGTCCACGACATTCCGAAGATCAGATTCATTTTCGCCTATGTACACAGATTCCCAACCTTCAGCATACCAAGGGGGTTCTAATGGGTGTCCTATGTTATACTCTCCAAGATGGACAAGGTTCCTTTCAGTTTCGAGAAGAATTGCCTTTGCTTGATGAATTGAAGTATCCTGTAGAGATTCAAGTTTACCACATATTGGGGCCGAGAAGTAGCGACAGCCGCTGCATCGTGTACTGGGACACTCTACAATGAGTATATCATGACTAGTCATCAAAAGGCACATCCTACCTCACATTAGTCGAATGGTATTCTCTTTGTTGGAAATTTAAACACCTAGTCGAAACGATTCATTCCCCTACTCAGTGCCACGAATCCATTCACTGGTATCACCATATGCTGCCGAAAGCACGCTGCTTAACAGCGTCGGTTCGAATTCACCTGACATTTCTAAACTGCCTTTTCCATAGGTCGAATGAGTTTCTTCATCATACCAAAATGGTCACGAATACTGTATTCAGCAACCTGCGTTGCTGTGGACGCCAGCTTTTGAGTCAATACTGCCCGTCTGCCATATTCATTAGCAATTAGCCGATCGCTAGCGTAAGCTGCTGATACGGTGAAGATGAATGGATTCCGTCCTCCACGTTTAGACGCAGGAATCAACTCAAGAATTCCAAAGATTCTATCTCTCAGGGCACTCTCATAGGCCTTCAAGTCCCATCCACGAAGCCTCACTTTACTTATGACTCTTTGATTATTCATTAACATTGACAAGACTCTAGGTACATAGTCCCTTGGCTTACGAATCGCAGGAGCATATCCCATCATAGACTTAAGTCTAAGTGCCTCTCTAACAATTGATCTTACACTCACTCTATGTCCACATTTCTCGAAGACATTGGCAATCTCTTCAAGTGTTATCGGTGCGCCATCTTTGAATTCCCTTACTGCCATCAAGAGACATACTGCCATAAGCAGAACATTGTTGGTCACCCTGCCAGAAGATTCCGAAACCACTTTCTTGTATAGGTAAGCAGTGCGATCACGCACTTGTTCATTCAGCATCAATAGTTTTGACACATGATTCAGTGTTCTGAGAGCACGATACTTCGCCTCATTCCCTCCAATTCGCACTTGAGTACTGTATATACTCTTTAGACGCTTGAATCTCTTCTGGCTTGCTGCGGATAGTGAATGACCGTGTGCATCACGAAAATACCAGTCCTTGTGAAACCCTATGTAACTACCAAGCCCATCAACAATGTGCATCCTATTACCAAGAGAAACGTACATGGTTGCATCCGGAGCATCGCTACGCACTTTCTCACCCATCTGGTAAGTGGGATCGACATACTTTCTCGAGATTGCAATGCCGCATTCAGAACAGACTATGTATCCTTGACTGTGTAGCAATCGCCCGTGACAATCAGGACAAGTCCAAGACATCAAACTCGATGATTCAATCATTCCATCAGTCAATAACCACACCCGTATCGAATCAGACATCAACTCATAACTGAGTTTCAGAAGGGTTCAATACGTTCACAGAAACTATTTGTCTACTCAAATGGACCTACACAAAGGCTGAGCAGTTACTGATGGCCTCCTCAGAATGAGAGGTCACTGAAACTATTCAATACTGACACTTCCATCTGCCAGAAGTTAATTGACGAGAAATCCCAATTTGTTGCCATGCCAGATTGTTATGAGAGCATCAAATAGAATTTGTCCGCAGCAAAAATCTTCTTCTTCGCTGGCGTTGGGCTAGCAAGAGTAAGGACGAATCTCAAACCGCCTATCGCTCCCACCACTTCAAAGCCATCATTCTCTCCAATCTTGAAGATATCGCCCTCTGCATAGAGCTTGCTTTTGTTTCCGCCTGCAATTGGTTTCGAATCGACAATGGCCACGATGCTATCACGAACATTCATCTTATCGCAAAGTGCTTCCGGAAGTTCCAATGTCAATTTGGCTCCTTCAGCCTTGGATACAATTCTTAGAAGCTTCAATCTTTTCGTTTCTGTATCTTCAATCGCCTCGATTGTAGCATTCCTCAACCTAATGACCATCGTTTACAGTACTCCATGTTCCTTCAGCGTTGCACTGAGGCTGAGCGGTCTTGAATTAAACATATCGCTATATCAAGTGCCGTTTTTTAGGTGACATGATGACCGACATTTGGTGTGCTGATTGAATCGAAACGCACTAGTTATTGTTGCAGCCGCAGTATTCATTGCCTTTAGTCTAATAACGCCAGTTAGCGCCTTTTACTTCGAGTTTGACTACTTCGAAACCGACAAGCTAACATACGAGGTTGGCGAAACTATTCACATGGTGGCCAAGGTCACTGCTGACTTCAGCGAGGATGGATGGTGCTATGTTTCTTTTGCAATAGTCACAGACTTTGGGCCTGTCTTTGATGACGACTATTTCATATTGCCATCACCCGAAACTAGGATTCTTACATCCTCATACACAATCCGGCCCGAACATACATTTCCAGGCCTCAATGGGACCAATGGCTTTGCCATTTTCAATATCGAAACTTTCGATGGTTATTCCCAAGGAGATAGTGAAACCATAGGAATTAACATAACCAAGGGCCCGCTAACAGCATACGCACTGGAGCCACTATCTGTTCCTTATGGCGCAGACAAGAACTTTGATCTTGGGATTGTAAGCGCGCACAATAGTAACATAACTCTCTCGAACAATCCCGTTTCCATAGATATCTATAACTCGAACAGCGAACTAGTGATGCACTCAAACGATATGACAGACAACAACGGTGTAGTCACAGTGAACTGGACTTCATCGCTCGGACCACCTGGGGACTACAACCTCACAGTTTCATGCACTGGCACCGATGCATTCCATCCACTTTCAAAATCTCTCACACTCACTGTTCAATCCCCGGAATCCAGCTTGATAGTGATTTCACAGTCTGACTCAGTATACTGTCAGTCCCATGACGGGAGCCATGTTGACATGGCAGAGTTGCGTGTGAAACATCTTAACCATCTCTCTGAGTCGATAAACGACAGCATAGTTAGATGGAACACTGAATTTGCAAATGGAAACATGACTAGTCTAGGAAACGGCACATATGGTTCCACAATCGCTTTTGCAGTAAATCCTGGACTTCATTGTGTAAATGTAACTGCGACCGCCCCTTCGTATCAAGTAGCTTCAACTTTTGTGATGATTACTGCCATCCAACGAGATGTGATTGTCAATATCGAGAGTGTACAGCCCACTATTTGTGGGCAGTCAATCAACATTGATGTTGTCGTGACTGATCAAGCAGCTAACACTATAATTACTGCCATTCCTCTATCTGCTATTCTTGCCATCGGAAGCAGCCCAGAACTCATAGCCCAAGGAGTGACCAATGAATCCGGTCGCTTTAGGTTCTCTTTCCTGATTCCGGAAATAAGCTGGGGCACAGGAGTAATCTCAGTTCAAACAAATGAAACAACTCACTACGTCCAAACATATTGCCAAGAACTGTTCAATGTTTCATTCATCCCGGCAATCACCTATGAGATATTGTTTCCTTCGACTCTTGGTTATGAAACTGAGATACTGTTGCATCTGACGGATCCACTGGATGCTGATGTCGGAAGCATCTCTGTCGAATTTCTCAATTCTACTGGCCATGTATTGGCAACCGGTTCAAGTGATGTGATGGGACTGATTCTACTGCAATGGTACATAATGCAAGATACACAGGTGGGACTGGCAAACTATTCCTTGGTTATTCTTGATGAGCCCTCGAAGCATGTCTGTGAAACAACATTTCTCCTTGAGTTTATGACATACTATCCTCTCACATTCTCCTCAGCTCATACAGTATGGGATGTTGTGCGTGGCTACACTGCAACCGTTAGTTTCTTGATAGAGTCTGATTGGCTGTTTCAACAGACCATTGCGATAACTCTTCTCGATAGCGAACACCAGCTCTCCACAACTGAAATCATTCTAACTGATACGACTGTAAACTTGACGTTTACAATAGCTCACCATGTGACTCTCGGTGTGCACACGATTGCGATAAGCATCAATGACACTGAATACATCGCGATAGGATCATTCGATTTCGAACTGATTGTCTATGGGGCCATGGATGCAGATGCTGTGATTATGGAAGCATTCTATGGAGAAACCCTTGTCATAAGTTTAGATATCCACGATGACAATAACAGCATCCCAATTGCAATCAATATCAGTGTCTTTGTCGACCATGTTGGAGATCCGTTCTTCGTACAGATGAATCTAAGTCCAAGCCTACTCGACTCGATTCCACTACCTCTTTGGATTAATCCCGGAGCTCACAATATCACACTCAAAGTAAGTAGTCCGTGGCTCGAAACCGCGAACAGGTCTCTAGCTGTTCTCATCTGGATGCGAACGAACCTAACACTCACAATCTCAGTGGACGGACATGAACAGGACGGTCAATCGAGTGCAGAACAGTTTGGTGCTCAGACCGAAGCCATCGCAGCAACTATCTCATTAGGCTCAATCATAAGTCCTCCCCCGATCTTGTTAAGAGATACTACACCGACGGATTCGCCAACTGCACGCGACACTTCTCCTGCCAATTGTCCCAAGTTGAGCTCCGGCACGAGCAATCGCTCCACAGAATGGGCAAACTCCTTAATTTCCTTGTCTGGGAACGGCCAAAGAGTACGCAGTCTTAGAGATTTGATTGAGCTTGCGCTGATGTCAGTGGTCATGACTTCATCAACTGACCTTGAAGTACAGCCAAATGAAACGATGCCCCATTCAGCTTCAGGGGGGCCAGCAACAACAACATCAGCTAGGAAATCGCGATTCTCCTGAATCTTCGCTGCTAATCTACGTACAAGTTTGTCATGTACCTTGGGATCGGCAGTCTTCCTGAAGCCATGCTCATTATGGGTGGAACCAGTAATAAGCAGATTGTGACCATCTCCAAATCTCAACATCATTGACTTGCCCTCCTCGTCTACTGCTCCATACGGCAGCTCACCGACTCTTGCCAGTCTTCTTTTAATCGTAACATTTCGTCCGGGGTCCACAACCACTCTCTCCCGGGAATGTGCCACTATCTCATCGGAGAGGAGTATCACAGGGTGCCGGAGATGTTCTGATAGCTTGAATGCCCTTATTGTAAGCTCGTATGTTTCTTGAGCGGAGCTTGGTGCCAAGACAATGCTCTCATGGTCTCCATGTGTACCCCATCTGGTCTGCATGAAGTCACCTTGAGCTGCTTTCGTAGCTTGTCCTGTACTAGGTCCAACGCGTTGCACGTTAACAATTACACAGGGGGTTTCAGTCATAATGGCATATCCAATATTCTCCTGCATCAGGCTGAAGCCAGGTCCCGAAGTGGCAGTCATCGAGAGCTTTCCACCCCACGAACTACCGATTATTGCTGAGATCGCTCCAATCTCGTCTTCCATCTGGAGATAAACGCCTCCCACCTCTGGCAAACGACGCGCCATTATTTCTGCAATCTCCGAAGCAGGAGTTATCGGATAGCCTGCGAAAAATCTGCACCCAGCGGCAATTGCAGCTCTCGCACAAGCATGGTTTCCCTGCCAAAAATTTACAGACTGCTCTTGGGAAGACATATGATCAATCTCAGGAATTCCAACTCTACAAACACAAGATAAGGATATTCTTGCGGCACTTCAAACGTCGCACCAATTCCTTATGCCGATACCTTTTTTTTATCCTGTGATACAGGACGGGCTGCCAAGCGGCCATGGTCTAGTTTGGTTAGGATGGAAGCTTCCCAAGCTTCTCGCCCGGGTTCAAATCCCGGTGGCCGCACACTTTTGTTTCCCTATTCCATGCTAGATATGTTACCATTTGCACATGCCATATCATGCTCCTGCAGTCAAGTTTAAGGGCATTGC
>DAOWNS010000362.1 GCA_030642465.1 Candidatus Thorarchaeota archaeon
ATTGATGAACGCTGTAGAACACAATCCTGAAGAAGACAAGCGGGTGTGGGTGAAGCTGCAGGAACAAGAGGACGTAATTGTGCTTTCAATTGCTGATAACGGCCCTGGCATTACAGATGCTTCTAAGGCGAGTGTCTTTGATATGTCACGTAGATTCGGGGGTCTAGGTCTTCACCAATCCAAACAAATTATCGACAAGTACAACGGAGACATTTTGGTCGTCGACCGTGTAGTTGGAGATCATACTCAAGGCGTCGAATTCAGACTCCGGTTCCCGAAGCGAAGGAGAAAGTCCAACTCGAACTCCTAGAACAACCGGTCCACTAACGAACTAGAAGATTTGAGAGTACTTGGTCTATCTGTTGCGAAGTCAAGCTCACGTCATGTCGAAGATAGTTTGTCGCTCCGCCCATCCGTTGCATTTCAGCAACCAACTGTTCGACATTAGCTGCTTTGGCCCCCGGTGACAGCATGTAATCTCGCATGATGGTTTCCTTGCTGAAGCCCAGGAGGTCGAGAAGAAGAGCAGTAATCACGCCGGCCCTGTCACGTCCTGCAAAACAGTGGAAGAGAACAGGATAGCTCTCGCGAGCCTGAAAAATGCTGAATACCCGGGATATGCCCGTTTTGCATTCTTGAAAGATGTGACGAAGTGGATTCATGTAGTCAGAATAGTCGTCATCGGGCCGCCTAACTGACGTGAATGAATCTATTGGCACAGACATGATTTCGAAACGCGAAAGTACAGCCTCGCTGTAAGAATGTGCACTCTTCTCTTCATCAGTACGAAGGTCAATTATTGTCTTGATTCCATGATCCTGCAGTATGTGAACCATCTCTGGCTCCTCTTGGAACAAAGGCAGAGCAGATCTGTATACAAGGCCGGGGTGAAGAGCGGGACCGTTGTCTTCCTCATAATCCAAGGAGCGCATGTTGTATAATATGGAGTCATTGTTCATTGTTCTCATCTCGGGCCATGGATGCTGGTTCACTAGTTGACAATTAGCTCAATTTCAGCATCACTCTTGGCTCCAATGCCAATCTCAACTGCATGAGCAATCTGTGGGAGATCCCACACATTCCCGCCCAATCGATTCTTTGTCCCGTAGCTCTGAAGAATCTTCACGCCCTCAACATCTATAGAAACCATATCTCCGCTGGCAAGAATGAACCCCGAGCACTCTAACTGTCCGCTCATGGGACCACCTGTTACGAAACACTTCCGAGCGTCCATGACTATTAGAGACGGCTGGAAGTACGAGGCTAGGTCAACCGCCTTCTGCTCTAGTCTTCGTGCATGCATCAGTAGTCGCTCCCTGTGTTTGATCCATCCCACAAAGAGCTTCATACTCGCAGTAAACCGCGCAAGCTTGTGTGTCTTGAGACATGGAGCGAGCACAAGCTTGCCAAGATCAAGCAGCGGCTTCCCGATTGAGCCCTTCTTGAGGAACTTGCCACGGGGAAAATCCACCTTCACCCATTCATTCTCATCAAGGAATATCAGTTCTGCATCGAGGGCATCAGCTACTTCGTTGAAACCGATTTTCTTGGCTACTTCTCGCGTCGACACTCTCAGAGTTGAACTATCAATGATTCGAATCTTCTCGGCTCCAGCTTCCAGAAGAAGCTCACCTAGAGCTTTAATGAATTCTGGGTCGCTTGATGCGGGATACGGGTCAGCGGTGTTGAAATTCGGTTTGATGGTCACCGTGTCACCATCTTCTATGACTTCTTCGAAACCTCCTATGAGTTCCACAGCTCGCTTGATATCACTCTTCAACCCCCCGCTAATAGGGGTCTTGCTTACTAGAAAGCGACCATCTTTGGTGTAGGGCGTGGCAGATACCATAGTGCGGCAA
>DAOWNS010000165.1 GCA_030642465.1 Candidatus Thorarchaeota archaeon
ATTTTGTGATGCGTTCAACATCCCGGTCATCACGTTCATGGACGTGCCTGGATTTCTCCCGGGTACATCTCAAGAGTGGGGTGGTATTATTAGACATGGTGCCAAGATCTTGTATGCATTTGCTGAAGCCACTGTTCCCAAGATAACCATAATCACGAGAAAGGGGTACGGTGGAGCTTATGACGTAATGTCGTCTCGGCACATTGGAGCTGACCTTGTCTATGCTTGGCCTGCGGCGGAGATTGCAGTCATGGGACCTGATGGTGCCATTAACATCATCTTTCGCAAGGAAATCGATAAGGCTAAGGATAAGGCAAAGAAACGAGCTGAACTTGCCAAGAAGTATCGCGAGCAGTTTGCTCATCCGTACATTGCTGCTGGACTTGGATACATCGACAAAGTAATTTTTCCGCATGAAACCCGTCAGTTGATATGTAAGGGTCTTGATATTCTCTCAAGCAAGCGGCAGACCAGACCACCAAAGAAGCACGGAAATATCCCCTTGTGAGAGGCAGTCCACAATGACCAAGCTCAAGATCACGGACACAACGCTGAGAGATGCGCACCAATCTCTAATCGCTACACGCATGAGAACGGAGCATATGCTACCAATCTGCGAGAAGATTGACAAGGTGGGCTATCATTCACTTGAGATGTTCGGTGGGGCGACCTTTGACAGCATGATGCGATTCCTAGATGAAGACCCTTGGGAACGAGTAGAAGCATTGCGTGAAGTGATGCCCAATACGAAGTTCCAGATGCTGCTTCGGCCCTCCAATGTGGTCGGCTATCATATCTATCCGGATGATGTCTTGGAGGCTTTCGTTGTTGAGGCAGTCAAGGTCGGGATTGACATCTTCAGGATATTTGATGCGCTTAACGATATTCGAAATATGGAGGCTTCCATGAAGTTCGTGAAGCGAGAAGGAGGACATGTCCAGGCTAGTATCTGCTACACGCTTAGTCCATATCATAGCAACGAGAAGTTCGTAGAGAAGGCGAAGATGCTCTACTCATTGGATGCTGATTCAATTTGCATCAAGGACATGGCCGGGCTTATCTCCCCGGAAGCCGCTTCTGACCTTACATTGCGCCTGAAAGATGAGATTGACATCCCAATCCAACTGCACTCACACTACACAAGCGGAATGGCCTCAATGGCCTATCTCAGAGCTGCAGATGCAGGGGTTGATGTAGTGGACTGCGCGATATCATCGCTTTCCCTCGCAACCTCACAACCTGCAACAGAATCGATGGTTGAGGCGCTAAAGGGCACGTCGAGGGATACAGGCCTTGATGTCAATCTCCTCGCTGAGATTGCAGATTACTTCAGAAAGATTCGTCGCAAATATTCCCAGTTTGAGGGGAGTCTTCAGGGAGTGAACCCCAAGGTCTTGGTGTTTCAGATCCCCGGAGGAATGCTGTCAAATCTGGACAACCAACTCAGAGAGCAAGATGCCCTGGACCGATACGACGAGGTTTTGGAGGAAGTACCTCGCGTGCGTGCGGAGCTCGGCTACCCTCCGTTAGTGACTCCCTCCAGTCAGATTGTGGGAACTCAAGCTACACTGAACGTCATAACCGGGGAACGTTACAAGATTATACCGCATGAAGTGAAGCAATACGTTCGGGGATATTATGGTCGACCACCCACGGATATCGACCCAGACATCAAGAAGAAGATAATCGGGGATGAGAAGTCCCTGAAGGTGCGTCCTGCTGACCTCCTCAAACCTGAGTTGCCCAATGCCAGAGCGGCATTGAAAGATACTCCCCACCTGCCTCGTGATGAGGTTTCGTATGCATTGTTCCCGCAGTATGCACTTGATTTCTTGAAGCGCAAGGCAGAGCGTATTGCGCTGGGCGAGATGACTGAAGCTCAAATGATTGCCATAATCGCATCTGCACTTCACAGCAGTACAACAAACATGGGCAGCGTATCCTCGTCTGGCCTGAGTGGTGATGCATGGACACTTGCTGGCCGTGAGGATCTGATGGACGGACGAACGGTTGGGCTTGGTCCTAGCAAATGGGAACGGGCTGAATCGGCCTGGACTTCAGCAGGACGGAAGGACGTGATGAAAGGCAGAGGACAGGGGGGTCCGTGATGAGCCCTGAATACGATGTCAAGATTGCTGACCGCAGTTACACCGTGGATGTGCGGAAGTTGGATGAGGGAGGGCTTCTGGTCGTAAAGGTCGGTTCTCAAAGTTTCACTCTGAAGCCAACACTCAATGATGACGGCGCATGGACAATCAGTGATACTGCCGGGGACCATAGCGTTAGAATCCTGAAAAAAGCGGGCAGCAAGGTATCTGTGGAAGTGAATGGTCAAGCTTGTGACATCGAGTGGGTCAGAAATCGCAAGCAAGAAGAGGGATCTCCTAAAATCGCTTCCTCATCGGGCCCAAGAGTAGATGGTGGAGTTTATCCGCCGATGCCTGGCAAGATCAGTGAAGTTCTGGTCAAGCCAAGTGATAAGGTGAAGAGCGGCCAAGTTGTATGCATACTCGAAGCAATGAAGATGTTCAACGAATTGAAGTCACCGTCTGCTGGAATCGTGAAAGAAGTCAACGTTAAGCCTGGCTCTAGTGTAACCACAAGTACTCTACTATTACTCATTGAGTGAGGCTGCTCTAAATGAAACCAGTCTATGTTGCAGGGGTTGGCATGACCCCTTTTGGAGTGCTAGAGGAATCAATCCTTGAGCTGGCCGAAACGGCTGCGTACGAAGCAATGGCAGATTCGGGGACAATCGAGCACAAGTTCGACAGGGTTGTGGTCGGGTCCCAAAACCCTGATGAATTCACAGGAATGGGTCACCTGTCAACGCTCCTGGCCGACCGGTTGGGGATGGTTCCTGCTGGGGCCACGCGCGTGGAAACTGGGCCTTCATCGGGTTCGAGTGCTTTTGAAGTGGCCTATGCATTTGTCGCGGCTGGGTTGGCTGATCTAGTTCTTGCGATTGGCGTAGAGAAGATGTCGAGTGTGGATCGCGGAACGGCTTCTCGTATTCTCGCAAAGATGATGTCGCTTGAGAATGAAACCCGATATGGCGCAACGCCTACTGCACTTGCTGCCATGGTTACTAGACGTTACATGCACGACTTCGGGCTTACCAGAGATGAGCTATCGTTGGTGCCGGTGAAAGCGCACCGAAACGGAGCGAAGAACCCGTTGGCACATTTCCAGAAGGAGATATCTGTCGAAACGGTCAGCAACGGGCGAATAGTTTCAGACCCTTTGACACTCTATGATTGCTGTCCTACAAGTGATGGAGCTGCGGCTTTGGTTGTCATGTCCAAAACCAAGATGCGGGAACTTGGATGCTCTGACAGAGCCATCAAGGTTCTAGGTGTTGGGCACGGCACCGATTATCATGCAGTTCAACATCGCCTTTCACTAACATCATTTGGAGCCACAGTTGAGGCGGCTCGGAATGCGTTTGGGATGGCAAATCTCCATCCAAGTGCCATTGATGTAGCTGAGATTCATGATGCATTCTCGATTCTTGAACTTGTGAATATGGAGGACATCGGGTTTGTTGACTCTGGGAAAGCGATTGGTTTGGTCCGTGATGGGTCGACTCAAGTTGAAGGTAATCTGCCAATAAATCCCAGTGGAGGTCTCAAGGCTCGAGGTCACCCGACGGGTGCTACTGGCATCGCTCAGATTCGTGATGTGGTGCTCCAGCTCAGGAATGAATCGCCAAAAGGACTGCAGGTCGAATCGCCAGAACTAGCGCTTACTCATAATATCGGGGGCTTTGGAAATAACATGGTTGTGGCGATTTTCGGAGCCGCCTGAGAGAACGGCTGCTCCACCTAGATTCCAGTTCTAAGTGTATCAGTTTCCATGTATAACGGATGAAAGTTCATCCACCATTTTCTTATTAGCGACATAAGGATTGGTCATTTTGTTAGAACGCTCATAGGACTTGACGAGTGCGCATCTGTAAGCCGTTGTGCAACAGGGACTTAACTAATCGTTCCAATCCTACACTGTGAAACCGCGCAGCAGTGGAGGCCTATTAGGGACCTCCCAGCGTGCCGCTCTCTTTTCCTATAGTGTTACGTCCATGCGCTCGAACAACATGGAGAAGAATGAAAGATGCCTGAAGGATTAGCCGTACTGAAATGGGATGATGAGCTGGGCCCTGTTGTGACTTCAAAAACACCAAAGGGTCTGAAGATTGGACTTGATCCAACCACATCAATGAGGGTCTACGGAATCGCAACATTAGGGGAAACTGAAGAAGCCCAGAAGCCTGGGTTCAGTTCTCTGTCGTTTGACAAATTCAAGCTAGCAGTCTACTATGGTGGACTCAACATGCACCTGAAAGGGTTGCCTTCGATGGTATTTCTTGTTCTGGATTCAGATGAAGATCCGGATGTTTACAAAGATGCACTGCCAGAGATAGCAACGCAGATCTTCCTCAACGCTGATGGCAAGAAGTACCTTAAAATGGTTCCAAAACTGTACGAGCAGATAGCACGATACACAATGATGACTCCTGAGCAACGTCAGGCGTCCATTCTGAACGATCCTATCCGCAGAGCGATTCTCCGAACCCTCATGAGGGATGGTACTTTGCAAGCCACAGATCTCGAACAAATTATCTTCG
>DAOWNS010000022.1 GCA_030642465.1 Candidatus Thorarchaeota archaeon
GTCCGAAGAAAGATTAGTCAGTGATTCTGAATCTGGCAATGAAGAACCCACTTGTCGCGTGTTTGTGTGGGAATAGTCTACACACCTTTTTTGAACATTCGAAACCGGGATATCCATTTGATCCAGGAATTCCAGGGTCCAGCAGTTCGATTTTGTGTCGGCTTAGCACCGAATCAATCTGTGACTCGCCTTCATGCGGCAGAACAGAACATGTCGCATAAACAATCTCAGTCCCTGGACGGCCTGCAAAACTCTGAATGATGCCATCAAGTATCTTATTCTGCACAGACATAATTCCAAGAAGGGTTTGCTTGTTGAGTCGCCATTTGTAGTAGGGATGACGGTTGAGTGTGCCTGTTGAAGAGCATGGAGCGTCAATGAGAATTTTTCTGACGTTTCTAACAGGGCTCTTAGAAGCGTCTGCATGAAGCCACTCAACATTCGCAGATTCAAGGAGGCTCGACCGTTCCCTTGCGATGCGTAATCGGTCTGTGTATCTTTCAGAGGCAACAACGCGGCCATTTGGGATAACTTGCTCAGCAATCAGCTGAGTCTTCTGGCCAGGAGCAGCACAGGAATCCCAAACTACATCGCCCAGTTTCAGATTAAGAGCATGCACTGTAAGAACACTAGCCTTGTCATGAATGAGGATGTTGCCATCCCGAAATGGCTTGGATCCTACGATCTTAGCGATGTTTCCTGTTACTTTGTATAGGCCTTGGATATCAGCGTCAGGTTCAATAGTTGCACCCAACTCACTGGCAATGGCGGGCATATTCTCGTGTCCTTCTTTGAACTTGTTAGCTCGAATGTAGTAGTGCCGCTCACCATTATTCGCCTTTAGAAGTTCTAGAACATCAGCCTCGGGAAGGTTGTTCAGCAGTGTTTCAACCATGAAGCTGGGATGAGAGTACCTCACGCTAAGCTTGCTTGCTTCAGGGAATCGTTGGGTTGCGCGCTCGATATCGACTTCAATTGCCTTCCTGACAACTGATACCATACGTGTGTCGTCCTTGAGGTATTCATCCGACAGCGCATCCAGTGTTGTCCCAAACCATCGGCACTCGAACACTGCAAGACGAAGTCTGCTGCGTTCTCTTCCATCAAGCTGACTTGGCTTCCTCGCGCCGAGCCCTCGGGCAATCAGAAAGTCGATCGTGTTCAGATGTTTGATGACTCCTGCCGCTAGGGAGTTCGTATGGACACGGGTTTCGTTGCTGTATTCAGATGAGGTTTCAACCTCCCGAAGAATGCTCATTATAGGACGAGGTTTCCGATGATACTCCTCAAGAGCACGTAGTGCATTTGCTCGTGCCCCGCCAACATTCTTGGGAGTGTCCGTATCCATCACTATGCCTCTAAGTCTGGGTGAACTCCACATCTGGGCCCACATGGACGTACTTCATCCTCGTTAGCATCTCCGTAAAGTACTTGCCGCCAATGATACCTGAATCCTTGTAGCCACCAAGGTGCGGCATAGGGGGATCATAGTACAGATGGTCTTGTCCAACAATGACTCCTGCGGCCTCAATCTCCTTGACCCATTGCATCCTTACTTCAACATCATCTGTGAAAATGGAAGAGCGGAGTCCAAATCTCGATGCATTCGCGATTCCTATTGCCTCATCAACACTACTTACTCTTACTATCGGTAAAGCGGGTGCAAAGACCTCCTCCTGCATGACCCGCATATCCAACGTGACATCTGTCAACACTGTTGGCTTGTAGAACAGTCCTGCAAGGTCTGGCTCATCGAGATAGTTACAGCGATAGCCCCCGGTCTGAATTTTGGCACCCTTTGCCACCGCATCCTCCATCTGATCTAGAAGCAAGTACAGAGCAGTCAAGCCCACTGGAGGCAAAGTAACTTTGGGATTTGAAGGAAGTCCGACCTGCAATTTCTCAGACTCTGAAACGATCAAGCGCAAGAGCTCATCGTGAAGCGTATCTTGAACAAGTAGACGCTTTATCGCCATGCAAGCCTGCCCGCTGCCGAGATAACGACCCTTTACAATTATCTCTGCAACAGATTCCAGGTCAACGTCTCGACCCCAGACAAGGCAGGCGTCACTTCCTGCTAATTCCGGAGCCAACTGGACCCGCCTTTTGATAGAATCAGCCCATAGCCCCAAGCCCCGATCACTGTCACCATACCAGACGATTGCTCCAACCCTAGAGTCAGACATAAACCGATGCATCAGCTGCTTTCCATTTCCGGTGAGGAGCTGCACCGTTGCCCTTGGCAGACCCAACTCCAGAAGGGTTTCCATCCAAATCCGTCCCAGAAGTATGGTGCTAAGTGGAACCTTGTTGGGAGGCTTGAATATGGTGGCATTGCCCGCAAGAATCGATGATGTGATGCTCCATATGCCCAGGGCAATAGGTGAGTTGTAAGGCGTGAAAAGGCATGCAACTCCATGGGGTTCTCGAAAACGGTAATTTTTCCCGCCATCAAGACCAGGAGTTTCGATGACATCAAGTAATTGACCCCAATAATCGACTGATTGGCGATATGCTTTCGGCTCGAAGAGTTCCCAAGTCCACTTCAAAGTTCCAATTGGCATTCCCTCTTTGACTGATATCTCAGCGACATCCTTGTATCTGCCTTTCAATGCCATTCCGGCCTTGTAGACGGCCTCTGTGCGCTCTTCTAGTGTGAGCCCCATTCCGGGCTTCTTGAGGGGATTGAACAGTGCCTTATGGTCTCGGACCCCCGCGTCCAAGGCGCGGTTAATGTCGGATTCTCGCGCGAGAGAAACCTTCGCGTAAGCTACTTCGTCGAGTTCATCTTTGGTATGCTTCGGTACACCGTGATGTTTGCGGTAATCCCTTAGATACCGCATTTCAGGTGAACCCTTTGGAATCAAACCAGGCAATTTTGAGAAAACAAAACGATTGAATGCAGATGCTCCCCGCATCTGGAGAGCGATGCCCAGCCCGGGGTCTTCAATCACCTTTTCCATGTCAGGGAATATGGTGTACTGGCCAGTATCTACTTCCTCGCCGTCGACCAAGATTGGATGTATTTTCATATTTAGTCCTCGAGGTAGTTGAGCAAGTGTGGACAAACTGGCGAAACTATTACTCTTTCGGAAGCGATTCATTGTTTCACGGGTCAGAGTCTTTGATATTCATTCATCGTTCAGTGGCCGCTCATACAGCTGGACCCACATACCCTCAGCTTGCTCGTATGGGTCCCCCCAAGGCAGAAAACTGAACTTCTTCATTAGTCGCAAGCCAACTTCTTGATCAACTAGAATGTTGCAGTAGTTCCTTTTACAGCCGTGTTTCCGCCCATACTCAGCAAATTGAATGTACATAGCAGATGCCAGTCCTGTGACTCTGCACTTCGGGGCTACTGTCTGATGCTCGCCATAGAGGCCCTTATCGGTGATGCTAGCTTTGTAAAGGCCGACTATCTTTCCTTCAAGTTTTGCGCCAAAGTAGTGAATTCCAGATCGCATCTCCTCGATTATCTTTTCAGGGGAGTACATGCGGTCTTGTCGCCAATCCTCTGGGTACTCCGCGGACTGTGCCCAAACCTCATGAAAGAGATGAGAGATTTCTTCGGCATCTTCCTCACCGAACTCAATAATGCGAATCTCTTCAGCGGGATAATTGGGCATTGCTTGTCTTTTCTAGCGGGCGTTGCTTGGACTCATAAACTCACCGTTCATTTTTTCTTGGACAAACCTGGACATCAAGCTGTCCGTCCAGCAACGGCACTGGACATATTATCGTGCACGTGAATGATGTTTCGAGCCGCATTCACATCGGCATGGAAGTGCACATCACACTTGTCACAGTAGAAGTACTCCCCACCTTTTCTCTCAGTCGTCGACGTTTCGTCCTCTACTCGTTTTCCTCTCTCTCCACAGACATGACAGGTCTGAGATGTGTACCTTGGATTCACAGTCCACACGCTGTACTTGGAGTGACCAAGGGACTCCCGCATGTACCTCACTGTGTCGATGATCTTCCCCCATAGGTTTGATGAGAGATTGTATGATAGGTCTTTAGAGCCTGCATGTGCTTGAAAGCTCCTGAGGTCTTCGAAGAACACTTTTTTCACTTCATGTTCCTCACAGAACCAGACTGTCTTTGAAGCGACAATCCGGGCAACCTCACGGTCAAGACGACGAACTTTTCTCCACAGGGCGCTGATGTGCCTGTCCTTCTTGAGGACATGCCCTGGATATGACAGTCCTGGCCGTTTTCGGTCCCAGTTGTTCTTCTTTCGTGTTACTATAGATATAAGTCGGTATGCATATTTTCTAAGCCGCTCGCGTTTTTCCACGAGATGACTTACCGTGATAAGGAGGTCCTCAAAGGAACCGTCCTTCTCTACAGAGATTGCAACAGGAGCGCGGAGACCCCTATCAACCCCAGCTCTCGTGGTATACTCCTTCTCACTCAAGACCTGTGATATCACCTCTCTGTTGGGTGATAGGAATGGAATCTGCAGTGTCACGCGACCGTCTCTCAGGAGTATCCTTGGAGGTGCACTCCTCCGGGATTCTCTAAACTGTTTTGCCATGGATTCAAGTCTAATGACTTCCTCAGGATTACTTCTTTTCCTCTGTTTGAGCCGTGAGAGCTTGTGGGCAATATGCTGGAACTGAATAGTATTCATGAGTTGTTGATGCATATCCTCGAACTTTGCAGCCCTGAACTGCAACTGCTCTGCTCGATGAGTATCACCATTCTGTTCCGCGATTTCTGCTTTTCTCCCGTCATCAGTTGCAGCTCTAGGCAACCAGTCTAGAAACCTGAAAGTGAGGGTCTTGTTCTTGTAGGGTGATTGCTCATGGTCCTTCCCTTCAATACCAGGGGGGAGCTTGAGATGAAGCAACACCTCATTCTCACGTTCTGAGTCAAGAGTAAACCAGTATCCCTGACCAGTACTGTTCTCAGTCGAGGCAGAGAAGTCCAGACTATAACTCCTGAGCTGAGGAGTTGTGAACGGATAACCATTCTTCTTCCAATCACGTGTAAGAGATGTCAAGATCCCTGTGACTCGTTGGTAATCATTGGAAGTATTCTTCAGGAGTAAGGCGACCTTCTTCCGTTGTCTTCCTCTCCACCCAATCTTGATGTCCAAAGTATCAAGAATATGTCTGTCAATTGCCAGACGGAGTTGCCTGAGGATTCCCATAGCATAGTGATATCCGGATCCATTGTTCTTCACAACCTCACAGGAATCTCGGACTCGCCTGATGAGAGCTGAGGGAATCCATTTTCTTCTTAGAAGAAGTAGGGTGTCGCTAGAAGATTCATCGAGTAGTTCTAGTGCCGAATTGAACAGATTTCTTCTAGAATAATCAGCAAGGACCATTCTTCCAGTCTGTTCAAGGGCGTTCCTATGGAGTCGTTCAAAGATCAACTCCTTGAACTCGTTGTTGTGTTCATAGCATAGATCCTTCTCTTTCCTCAGGAAGGTGTAGGCCCTTCCCCTATACTCCGAGAGTTTCTCACCTAGGTGTTGCGCTCGGTTTGGATTGGAATAAATCCTATCAAGGAGTATGTTGACCACCTTGACATAGTTATCAAAGTGATGAGTAAGGGTCTGAAGGTCGATGTCTCGCACCTTTCTACCAATGCCTTTTGCTATCAAACGTAGATGCTGCTTTTGAGCAATACCCTTTTTGAACGCAGGATCAGGTCTTCTCCCCAATCCCTTTCTTGACACTAATCTGTCCTTAGAATTAAGGGTGAACGACTCGACAAGATAGGCAGTTCGTGATGAACCACAATTATACCTGCCAGTCATTGTTTCTTGTTTTACCTTTGGTTTCAAACCGGGTCTTTGCTCCCAGGACTGGCACTGGACATCTTGTGTCATCGTTGCTCATCTGTTATTCTGTCCTTGGATTACCATTTAAAGCCCACAATTATACCTAACAAGATAATATAAACTCGTATTTTAAAAAGGGAAATTGTCCAGTTCAGTCTCAGCAACAAGCAATTTCCATTTCTGACCGAACCCGAAATTCCATTTATAAAAACCGTACAGAATACAGGCGTAAGACAGATTGAAGGCCCCAAAGACCCCGGAAACGTACTGACCACAGCCGTATGTTTAGGTTTTTTTGCAACAGTGGATCTTACCAGAAATCGTGTCACAGCAGATACGATCCCTCCTCGTGCGTATTATCAGGAGGAAACGAACCTACAATGATTAAGGTAGAAGTACATTGCAAGCTCTCACAATACGATATGTATGAGGATGTAATAGAGGAGGACACTGATGAGGCAAAGATGTTACTTGAGAAGTGAGGTTTTATGAGCAATGACCTTGAGTTGTCTATCAAGATCACCATCAGTCTTCTAACGATGGCCTGAAACTCGTGCATAGACTGCGCACCGGTTTGTAGATGGGGCTTCAGGGAGTTCTCTGTGCAGCTTGCCAAGTAGTCTATTGACCTCGGATAACAGAATCCTCCCGGGTCCACTTGGAGTACGCAAGTACTTATGTGACCTTTCTTGTCCCACCGCCTAGTGGTCTTTGAACACACACCAAGTCTGAAAGCAACCTATGATACTGAAAACATAGGTCTTTACTTCAACAATCACCTAATAAATGTCCAAGATTGGCCGAGTTTATTGAAGCTGTTTGTGACCCATGGGATACAGCTTTTGCCCAGTCATATGCTTCCTGGATGGGCGTACACCCTCCACATCGGTGGCATCCAGCAGCCGTCTTGCCCGGGTCGAGTCCCCATTTGAGTAGTATTGCACCCACCCGCTTGTAGAACTTCACGGACCCTTCCAAATCCCCAACATAGGCAGGCTCGAAATCTGCAAGCTGGCTCCCGGGAGCAGGACGCATGGGGGCTACCACTGAGAGAACACCCATCGAACCCAGCTCATCTACCAGATCAAGTGTGGAATCAATGTTTTCTCCAATTCCGTGTAGCAAGAACGTGCTGACATTTCCTGAACCGAATAATTCGACTGCATATGCCCAGCTCTCATGATAGAGCGATAACGAGCCATATTCATGCTTTCCCGGGCACATCTCCTTTCTCACTGATTCGTCAGCGCTCTCAGCATGAATCCCTGCAGCATTCGCTCCCGCCTCGAAAACCGCTTTTATGATCTCCATGTCGGTAGGGGGTTCGAACTGAACGCCAATGGGAATTTCGCTTGACTCCCGTATGCCTTCAATAATCCGAATCAATCTGCTACACCCCATATCAGGGGTGTCCGGAGTCCCAGTGGTCAATAGCACATCCTTGATTGCGCCTTCGGCTTCAGCAGCATTAACCACCTCGGCAACCTGTTCAGGGGTTTTCTCCAAGATTGTCGCTCCCGAACTACAAGAATGGGGAATAGTACAGAATTTGCATTGATTGCCTCGAGCCCAATATCGACAGGATTGATAGACAGTCGTTGCAAGGGTTTCTGAACCGTGGAGTAGCGCAATCTTGTGGTAGGGTATGCCATCATCTGTAGTTAGGTCGTAGAACTTTGGCCGCGGCACTATCTCAAGCTCCACGCTTCCATCATAAAGCCAGATTGTTGGATCTTCAGTTGGTTCAAGTGTCGCAGAGCCGAACCTCTCGGCTTGACTGCCGCGACGAATGGGCACCCCACATGAACGACCATTGGGAAGGAAGAAGTACCGGCCTTGCACGGGGCCTGCGCCTCCTTGCCGACCGCTCCACTCCTTCTCAGAAAGAGTAGCACCTTCAGTGAGAAGTCGTATCTTGAGTTTCAGAATCTCCTCTGCGTCCATGACAGTCTCAACTCTTCTCTCGTCAGTGCTTAATCTGTCTTCACATGAGACTGCTTTTTCGCCATCTCGACAAGCTCAGGAAGATCGAGAACTATCAAGCGGTCTTTCGCTTGCGACTCTAGCATGTTTTTACAGAAAGGACATGATGTGACCAAGTATTTCGCTCCAGTTCGTTCCGCCTGTCGAACTCGCTCAGCTCCAATCTTCTTCGCATGTTCCGGAAACAGGGTTCTAAGACCTGCACCATTACCACAGCACATCGCATTGTCCCGGTTGCGCTCCATCTCAACCAAGGCGCCCTTGGACACTCGTTCAATGACCTCTCGAGGCTGTTCGTATATTCCCGAGTGTCTGCCTAGGTGACAGCTATCGTGAAATGTTACCTGACCATCGAGCTCAAACTCTGGCAAGCTTTTCAGGTGTGACTGCAAGAGCTCGGCTATATGACGAACAGGCTTATTGATCTCCAGACCGTGCTTAGGATAGTCCTGTGTGAGCACCCTGTAGCAGCCGGGACAAGTCACTACAATCTCTTCAGCATCCATACTATTCAGAATCTCAACATTGTGGCGAGCTTGTTCAAGAGCTTCCTCAACAAAGCCGGTTCTTAATAACGGTGAACCGCAGCACCACTCGTCTTCAGGAATATTGACTTGATATCCTAGAGAGGATAGGACGGAAACCGCGTCCTGAGCGATGCTATTCTCTCTGTAGGCTGCTGTGCACCCGGTGAAGTAGACAAGTGAGCGTCCATCATTCTTTGGGATTTTGAGCCAACTGGTTCTTTTCTCATTGGGCTCCTTGTATGGATTGTGATGTGTGCGGATTGAATCAACCATAGGATTGAGACCGGAAGGAAACCTGCCTTCTTCGACAAGCTGTATTCTCCTCATTTCCACGATTTCTGCGATATCAATTTCAGGTATACACCATGTCAGGCAATGACTGCACTCTAGGCACTGATATAGAACCTCAATTGCTCTGTCATCCAGCGGTCGTGTCCCAGTAATCTCTTGGTGTAACAGAAGAGCACGCCCATGAGGGGTTGGTGATTCAGAGCGCCAGGCTAGAAATGTTGGGCACACATGTCTACACATCTTTGGACAAGCGGCGCACATTCGGATCTGCTGAGCGATATCCTCGTCATAGATCATTCTCGCACCCCCAAACCAAGCTTGCCCGGATTCATAATCCCATTTGGATCTAGGACGCCCTTGATTTTCTTCAGCACTTGGAAACCTGACCCTAGTTCATCTTCAATGTATGTCGACCGTGAGAGGCCAACACCGTGCTGGTGACTCATGGTTCCCCCTTCTCGCAAACAGGCAGTAACTCCATCATCCCAGATCTTCTTGTAGGTGGCCCACGCGGTTTTAGCGTCGGGTTGTGAGGTGAAGAAGATCATGTAGATGCTTCCCCCATTTTGATACATGTGGGAGAAGTGTGACATAACGAATGCATCGTGCGCCTCCATTGCAGTTTTCATGGCACGATACACATTCTCAAGCTTGTCGTAGGTCGCAACTATGTCTATGGTGTCACCGATTGAGAATCCTGCTGTAGTAAACTTGCTGGGATAGTACATGTCATATCTGTGCTCCCACCAACGTTTGGATGGACCATCACCAAAGTCCTTTCCGCCGTTTTGCCTGCAAATATCAACCGAAATCCGCTCTTCATAGTCCACTGTTTCAGCATCACCATCAAAAGCTAGAAGCAACATGGAGTCGCCTTCTTCGACATCAAAGTGCCGACTTATTGACCACGCAGTGTCCTCAGGATCATAGAAACGAACCACTGAAGGTGTTATATCCGCTCGAAAGATTAGCCTAATCGCCTCTAGACCGCTGTGAACGTCAGCAAATGCCATGCTCCTGAATCTGCGCTCTTCGGGAATCGGAAACAATCGCAGCGTTGCGTCCGTGATTACGCCTAGCGTCCCCTCAGACCCAATGAAGAGCTCGCGCAAGTCGGGACCCACTGAGTGGCGTGGAACTGCTTTCGTACGAACGATTGACCCATCCGCAAGAACGATTTCAAGGCCCAGTGTTAAGTCCTCAATTTTTCCGTACAGCGACGACATAGAGCCACCCGACCGTGTCGCCAAGAAGCCACCAACATTCGAGGCTCTCATTGACGTTGGCGTATGCCCAAGTGTGTATCCATGACGATTGACCTCTTCCTCCAAGTCAATTCCGACCATGCCTGCTTCAACACGGACCAGCATTGATTTGTGGTCGATTTCAAGGACTTTGTCCATGCGTTTGAGATCGAGTTGCATACCCCCGTAAATAGGCAGAGTTCCACCGCAGGTACCAGCACCGCCACCGACTGGAGTGACTGGCACCCTATTCTTGTTGGCAATCTTGAGTACTTCAGATACTTCTTCAGTGGAGCCTGGGAAGACCACTATATCAGCCAAGGGCAACATCTCTCCAGCTCTGATCTTCGCCTCGCTAAGAGGCCAAGCATCATGGGCATTAAGCACAGTATCGGTTTCCTGGGTCGTTACGTGTTCGGCACCAACAATACCTTCCAGTTGCTTCGCTATTCTGGCTTTGGTCTTGGAGTCAAGCAATCTCTTGTTCACCTCTTTTGTGGAAGTCTTTGCGCTATGAAGACAGTCATGTCATCCACTTCAACTGAGCTGCCCTGACGAAACAAGCTATCCTCAAGCTGTGCAGTACAGAGCGGGCAGGGAGTGACAACTCTTGATGCGCCTGTTTCCTCAATCGCTGCAAGGTTCTCCTTCATAACGGCTCTAGCAACATCGCCAGCGTGATAAGAAACGAGTCCACCCCCACCACAACACGAATCATGAGCAAATGACTGAATCACTTCAACGCCGGGAATCAAACTTAGAATCTGGCCCGCGTAATCCATTGTTATGCGAGATGTGTGTTTGATAAGATGGCAAGGGTCATGCAGAGTCACTCTCAGCGGTTCTTCTTCGGTGCTTTGCTTGAAAGTCGACGATAGCTTGGTTATGCCAATCACCTCGACCAGATACTCAAGCATGTGATAGACAGGAATGCCCCACGCATCACGCTCTGCGATGCGCGCTAAGTTGCCGGTGCATCCAGCACACGTGGTGACCAACATCTTGACTCCTAAGTCCTTGACTTTCTTCTTCAATTTCAAGGCAAGTTCGAGAGCAGTTTTGTCATCCCCAAGAAGAGTTGCTGGCAGACCGCAGCAGCTCATCTCCTCCAGGAGGGTGAACTTGACTTTGAAGTGGTCAAGAATGATCTTGGCGGATTCCTTCACTTCCTGCGCGCGCTCCTCAGCCTGACAACCCGGGTAGAAGAGCACATCCGCCCCCTTGACAACTTGGTCGGGGACATGTCGCAAGCCTAAGCGTTCCAACCTCATGTCCCTGCTTTCCACCTTCTCTTCTGGATCCTCCCAAGGTTCAAACGCAAGACCATGCTTAACGATGATAGCGTCAGCGGTATGAAGCTGTTTGGGCACAAGGTCAGGCCGGTGCTTGAAGATGCGCGCACGGATGAGGTTGACTATCTCGGGAATATCTACATCCTTCGGACAGACTTCCCGGCAAGTTCCACACCCAGTACACAGATACACAACATCTGCCGTAGTCCAGTACTCAGGAGGAGAACGGCTCAGCTCCACAGCAATGCTTCGGGGGCCACTGAAACGATTAAGGCCAACAGCAGCGACAACGGGACAGTGTTGAATACAGAGACCACAGTTGATACAGCTCTCAACTGACTTGACAACCTGTAACTCATCCTCGGTGTAAGGATAGATGGCCTCCTCCTTGAGAGTCGCTAGAACAGTTCGGTATGCTTCTTCTTCGCTCAAGCTGACACCCCCTTTACATAATCGACTGCATTGCGACTCGCCGTATACCCAGTGGCAATGGCCACACCAAGTCCACTCTTTTCAGCCGAGTAATTGTAGCCAGCAAGAATCGAACCAGCTGCATAGAGATTCTCGGCAGCATGGACCTCCTCTTTTGTTATTGGGCGGAATTGCGGGTCAACACTGAGCCCGGAGCCAAAAAGAGGATGGCCCATGTGGCTGAGTGCAACTGTGTTAGTTAATTTCTGAGGAGTTATACTCGTGGCAATGCGGAAGCTCTCGCTCACGGTCATCAGATCGAAGACAGACTCACGAATACCATTCTCAGTGCCGGTTATCCCCCCACCGATGAATTTCCCGGTTGCTAGGACAACAGCCTTCGTGGATATCTTGATTTTTCTTTTAGGACCGACTGCTGTAACCTCTTTCACGATGTTCGACTTTAGAGATTCCATTTTAGCATGATGGCCCACCAGGAGAGTACCCCCGCTCTTCACAAAAGCGGATTCAAGTCCTCTCTGAAGTCTAAGGCCCGGCACGGATGGCGGAAATGATAGAAGCTCAAAGACATGCGCCCCTGTGAGGTCCTGGAGAGCAAGCTGATTCTCTCGCGCTCGATTGAATCCCATTACCGGAGGCAGAGCTATGTGTGTTGCGCCAATTCGCTCCACGTGCTTCTTCAGCTTCTTCGCCAGAACCAAGAGATTGTCTTCGGTGTCAAGATAGCGAGCGATTTCTATGGAAGATATGTTGTAGTTGTTGCTGAAAGGTGCCAATTCCAAGACATGGTGTCCCGCTTTGCGTGGTGGAAGTCTGTTGGATATCTGATGTTCTAGGAAGACCTGGGCTGCCATTCGTGGATTGAAGACCGGGAAACCCTTCACGCCTGCGAAGAGAGCCACGCTGTCCGGGTCCAGCATTAGAGAGCCCGGCCACATTGTTTCCTGAATCATGCAAGTTGGCTTCACTGTGCCGAGAATCGTTACAGCATCTAGGTTTGAGTCTATGTCTCCAAAGAGAGGAAGGTTGGAGCTTGACAGAATTGTTTTGAGCCATGATACAGCTGTCCGTACCTTTTCGACTATGGTCTTCGAAACTGTGCCTGACTCTACACCAGTTAACCCGAGCAATCCATACGGGTGAAGAGGAAACATGCTGGCGATTCCTTGAAGCCCCTCGACGGGCGAGCCCAGTGGCATTGTGCCTCCTGGCAAGTATCCGATGACGTCGATGGCGCCTGAGGAGTACGCAGTTGCGCTCTGTCCCTTGCGAAGCAGGATAGTCTTCATACCTTCTTCGGTGGCCCTGATTCCCGCAACAAGCCCTGCCATGCCGCCTCCAATCACAACAATGTCCGCCTCGAGGTTCATCTACAGCACCTCCTCCCAAGGCTTGAATTCGTAGTCCAGCTCTTCCAGCGCTTGATCAAGATTTCCAACGCAGGCATAGATGCCCTGTGCCAGTTCCTCTTGTGCTATCTGTGCTCCTCGGATGGACTGTCGTTTTCCTTTCCACCTCTCAGCCAAGAAGTCGATTATCTCAAGCTGGTAATCCTCCCCGCTCAGTTCCAATTCTTCAGCCAAAATGGTGGCAGCCTTGAATGTGCAAAAGGTGCCTTGACATGGACCAGTCCCGAGCCGTACGCGCCGCCGCAAGTCATTCAGGGTTTGGGGGAAGGTTTCTCGTATCGCATAACGGAGCTCAGCCTCAATTACAGGCTCACATGTACAGATTGTAGTTTTCCATTCGGGATGGTCACGAGTCAGGTCTAGAATCTTTGCGGTTTCGGTGCCTTTCCGCGCTCGCATCCTCTCGACTGTGTGTTGTGAAACACCGTACTCCTTGGCCAGTGCCAGAATGTCAACGTCATCACTATTGCCAGGAAGAGGCTCGTTGTGCGTCTTACACTCAGCTTCGATTCCAAGATTCTTGCAGACCAAGTCAGTGGCCGCTTCGGCCATGTGTCTGCACATCACAAGCTTGCCACCGGCGAAGCTTATGAGTCCCGAAACACCTTCTGGCTCGTGGTCAATGACTTCGTAACCCCTTGTCACGTCGCCTTCCGGTATCTTCCAAGTTGGAATAAGAGGTCTAACACCCTCCATTGTGCGAATGATCCGGGCATCCCTGATTGACGGTACTACCCACTCCATACTCTTGAGTAGGTATTCAATCTCATCCTGTGAAGCAACGAGTGTATCGGGATCCTCCCAGGTGTCCAGTGCCGTTGTCCCGAGCAATACAGTATTCTCATGAGGAAATAGATAGATCATGCGGCCCTCGATGGCTTTTGCAATTACTCCAACATTGACGACCCGTCGATCCAGAATCACGTGTGCGCCCTTAGTGAGTCGCAATTCGAGCTTCGCTCCTGCAAGAGCCGCAATCTTGGGTACCCAAGGGCCTGCAGCGTTGACTATGACTTTAGTTTTGGCAGACTCCATCTTGTCTGTAATTCTATTGAAGTATTGAACACCGGTAATAGAGCCTTTCTTCGTGATGATGTCCGTGACTTCACAATATGTTCTGA
>DAOWNS010000300.1 GCA_030642465.1 Candidatus Thorarchaeota archaeon
ACGAAGAAGAAACCGCAAAGCTGGCAAAAGAAGCTCATATTTATCCTCAGACCACAGCAGAGATAGTTCCTGGAAGAGTGCTGAAGCGCGATGACCAGGGACGCATTCATATCAAAATCGTTTTCTATGGCCCTTCGTTATCTGGCAAGACAACTGCCCTCAGGTGGCTGTTTGCCAACGTTAGGTCTCTGTCGAAAGGCAAGATAATCGAGATATCTGACGAACTAGGCCGGACAACCTATTTCGACTTCATTCCTGTGACTGCAAGCAAGGGGATTGTGTTCGACGTCTTCACAGTAGCTGGACAGCGAAGACACGCAAGAAGCCGCATCGTAGTACTGAAAGATACGGACGGTATAATCTTCATGGCAGACTCTCGCCCTGAGTCTATGAACGAAAATCTTGCTTCCATTCAGGAACTACGAATTGTTCTTGGAACAGACCGCACTGCGACAATGCCTATCATTATCGCTTTGAACAAGCGGGATCTGCCGAATGCACTTCCAATAGATTACATGGTTCGGATGCTCGATGTGGAGGGCTTCCCAGTATTCTCCACAATAGCCACTGAAGGTAAGAGCCTTCTCAGAATGTTCCAGAGGGTTTTGAGGGATGCTCTCATCTTCAAGGTCGGGATTTAGCGGCAGCCTCCTAGAACTTACCGAAAAGATTTAGAGCACCAAGAATGCCGTTCGCTTGAGTTATTGATTCAATAGCCCCGTGGTGTAGCGGTCCAGCATCAGCGGTTCTGGAGCCAAAGAGCTATCATGGTTCTCTGGCGGAGATTCCGTTGGACCCAGGTTCGAGTCCTGGCGGGGCTACCATTTTCTTCTTCAAGCCGTTTCGGCACCATAGCCGCGTGATCAATGGGTCCACAGAGCCTGTACAAACCCTCCACGGCACGGATTCCATTAATAATCAATTCTACCGATTTTTACACTACTTGGCGCTTTTTTCTAGGAAAGATAACCTTTTTAGGCAAAGGTTCGTGATTTTTCATTGGAGACACAAGGCCCGCAGGTATGCTCATTATGTAGCGTTCCTGTTTCTTGAGTCTACGTCCCTCCCGGCGGAGATCGACAGGAAGCGGGTCTTCTCCACTTTTGTCATGAGATCATTCATGTCTTGAGCATTATCACAATCAATTCGCTGCGAGGCACCACTACTTATGACAAGCTTCATATCAGGACCTAGCCAAGCTGTGTAATCGGAAGTGAGTGCTATGGATCGAATCGAGAGTGGCTGGGATGATTATTGGGCTGAAACATTCAGAGTCAAGCATCGCCTTTCAATTCCTGGTATACAACAGTATGACAAACTAGTCGTAGACTTCTGCATTGAAAGCTTATCTCTCGAGCCAGGTGCGGAACTCCTTGACATTGCTTGTGGAGCCGGAGATCATTGCATCGAGTTTGCAAGACGCGAACTGAAAGTGACTGGCTTTGACATCTCCAAGCGACTGATAGAGGTGGCAAAGGAGCGGGCGAAGGAAGACGGAGTCGAAGTGAATTTTCTCGTTGGGGATATGCGTAAGATGGATTTCTCCGATCGATTCCAAGGCGCGGTGCTATTGAGTCATAGCTTCGGTTTCTTCAATCATAAAGAGAACAGAACGGTATTGGAGCGGGCTCATAACGCCCTCGTTAAAGGTGGAAAGATGCTTCTCGATTTGATGAATCCGTACCAACTCCCACGATTCCAAAAGACCTGGGTTTCGCTTGAAGACGGATACCTCTTGAGTGAGCCGCACGTTCTCGATGCGTCCGCAGGTGTTCTCAAGGGTCGACCCGCTATGTTCATCGATGTTGAACAGGGGCACATCGTCCTCATGAATCAGGATGCTCTGTCAAATAACGACATCAGAATGTACACAGCACTTGAGATTCACAGTATGCTCAAGGACGTGGGCTTTGGCAATGTGGAGTTTTATGGGCAGAACAAGCTTCCAAGAATGCCTTACTCAGCTACATCTGAACGGATGGTCGTTTTGGCCACGAAATAGAGGCAGGACCTAGACTGCCTTGACGCAAATCTTTTAAGACTCGCCAAAGCAGGTCGCCCAAGCCGCCGACGAGGTTGTCGGTGACCCCGACCTTCTATCGCTTTGAACTAACGGGTTGGGGATAATCTATCAGTACAATAGGGTGAAACAATTGGTTAAGATTAAGGAGCCAGACGCAATTAAGCGGCTCATACTGTCAGACGACTACGAGCACAAGAGGATCATTAGCATATCAGCTCATATTGATCATGGAAAAACAACGACTACAGACTATCTGATGCGTCGTGCAGGATTGATGAGTGATGCAGCTGCCGGTCAGGCTCTTATGACTGACAGCGACCAGGAAGAACAGGATCGCGGCATTACAATATTCACATCTGTCGTTCTTCTGAACTTCGAGGTCGAAGGTGAGGAGTACTTAGTGCAGCTTTCAGACACTCCCGGACACATCTCTTTCACGGGTGAAGTGTCAAGAGCACTGCGTGCCAGCGATGGAGTAGTGCTTCTAGTGGATGCATTAGAAGGAGTTATGACGCAAACAGAAACAAACATTCGTCTGGCGGTGGGTGGAGAAGCCTGCAAGCCAGTTCTATTCATCAACAAGGTCGATCGCCTAATCAACGAGCTTAAGCTTCCCCCCAAGAAAGTATACGAGCGAATCGACATCATTATTGAGAAGGTCAACGCACTCATCAGGAAAGTGGCACCACCAGAGTATGCAAAGGATTGGCGTGTGAGCTTCCAGGAAGGAAGTGTTGCGATAGGCAGCG
>DAOWNS010000314.1 GCA_030642465.1 Candidatus Thorarchaeota archaeon
GAGGTCAAGACCGTTTGGCAAAAAGTGAAAGAAAATCCTGCTGATGTGTCAATGGACGAGAAATTGGAATTTGTTATGGCGCTCGATAAAGCCCAGATGATTGACGAAAGAATTGTTAATCCGAATTCTGTTTACGACGATAGTAGGAGAGTTTTCAGACTAGTGAATAGCAATGGCTCTCGATTGGAGTGGGATGAGATACGCACCGCGGCAATAGTTCAGTCTGTGGCAAGAGAAGGAACTCGAATGCATTTTGATTATGAGTATCAAAATATCATGGGCGGCTACGAGCTCATTCGAACGATTGACACAAATGAATTTGCTGAGAAGAGCGCGCAGGGAGCAATTGCCCTTCTCTCTGCTGAGAAGCCTCCTGCAGGTGAGATGACAGTCGTTATGGATGGGATTATGGCTGGCATCATAGCTCACGAAGTGTGTGGGCATGGCAGCGAAGCAGATGAAGTCGTCAAGGGTAGATCATTCCTGACCGACATGGTTGGTAACAAAATCGCTACTGACTTGGTCACACTTGTTGACGATGGTACGCGGCCTGGTCTGCCTGGAAGCATTCCTTATGACTCAGAAGGAACCCCCTCATCAAGAACCACAATAATCGATGGCGGAGTATTTGCAGGGTACCTCCATAGTATGGAAACCTCAGTCTTGATGGGAACTAAGCCAACCGGCAATGGTCGCGCTCAAGATTACAACCGCCGCATCTTTGCCCGTATGACTAATACCTTCTTTGACGTGGGTGACCGTAAGAATGATGAAATCGTTGCGGACACAAAGGAGGGGCTCTACATAGAGAAGGCAATGTCCGGAATGGAAGATGTTGTTGGCGGTGGTGTTCAGGTGTCAGCTCTTAAAGGCTACATCATTAAGAACGGCGAACTGGGGACATTGGTTCGTAGCGTATCAGTTGCTGGCAAGGTGTTAAACATTCTACAAACTGTTGACGCAGTAGGCGATACTCTGGAGTTTTCCGGCGGCACTTGTGGAAAGGGCGAGGAGGACTGGGTGCCCGTTTCCAGCGGTGGGCCTCATCTGAGAGCTCGTGTTGTTGTGGGAGGTGGCTGAATGAACGTTAAGGAAGCTGCTGAAAAGCTAGTTGCTATCTCAGAGAAGGAGGGTGCAACACAGGCTGAAGCATTTGCAATTCTGGCGAAGACAAAGAGCATCTATATCGATGATAACATCCCTAAGATTGCTGATTCGAAAATTGAGATGGGAGTTGGCCTTAAATTCATCATAGGCAAGAAGATAGGATATACGAGTTCTACACTTGTTTCTGAGTCGCCCAATGAAGTCGTGGTCCGTGCAAAGGCAATGGCCTCCATAAGCAACAAGGATCCCAAGTTCGATTCCCTCCCTGATCCTAAGAAGCCCTCTGGCTCGCTTGATCGGTTCTACAATACTAAGACTGCCGAAACCGACTCTGCATTTTTGCTGGACAAAGCAATGCAGGTGGTTGATGCTGCAGTTTCAGAAAATGTAAGTGTACCAAATGGAGTCCTCCGTTCAAGTTCAATTGACTTTCATGTTCAGAACTCTCTGGGTGTGAATGCCGGATCAATGTCCACAATGGTTTTCGGTCATTTCACTGCGAAGTCTGAAAATTCCGGTGTCGTGGGCGAGGGCGTGCAGCGATGTTGGTCGAGGAATATTTACGATATCGACTTCATTCAGATTGGACAAAAACTCAAATCTCAGGCGCTTGCTGTTCTCAAGGCGGAACCCTTCAAGGATAAGTGGGAAAAGATAGTGGCTGTGCTTGCACCTAGCGAAGGAAGCGAAATGCTCGGCAGTCTGATTGGGTTCGCAGCATCTGCAGAAGCGGTGAACAACAAGTCAAGTCCCTGGACTGACAAGGTTGGAGACAGAGTTGCTCATGAGAATCTCATGATTCTCGATAATGGTCTTTCAGAGTTGGGCTTGCTCAGCGCAGTTATTGACGATGAAGGAACTCCAACTCAGACAACACCAATCATCGAGAAAGGAGTACTCAAGTCCTATTTCCGTGATAACTACAATGCTCGGCAGATGGATCTCCCATCAACTGGCAATGGGGTGAGACGGAACCCTCGGGATGCCCAAGGGGGATTCATTTCTGGTGCGGCTTGCCGTCCAACCACACTCGAAGCATCTGCACGGTCCAAATCAGTTGATGACATTATCAGCGGTATTGACAAGGGCGTGTATATCGAACACTTCGCCTATCCTCTGGTTGATCCAATGGCTGGAACCTTCTCAAATGAAGTTCGAAATGCGTGTTTAATCGAGAACGGGGAACTCACGACTCAGGTCAAGTATGGATTGCTAACGGGCAATCTCTACGAGTCCTTGATGAAGGAGATAATCATTGGCGCTGATCTTCAAGCGAACTCAAGATATGTCATGCCGACCATGGCGTTCTCAGATGTTGATCTTGTGGGTCAATAGTCGAATGGAGTGCGATTTCCTATTGGAACTCTTCATCATTCAGGCTAGGCGAGCCTATTGAACAGTCGATTCAATGATTCTCAGGCTGAGCATTGCA
>DAOWNS010000315.1 GCA_030642465.1 Candidatus Thorarchaeota archaeon
ATGATGAAGTCCTTCCCCCCAGTGATTTCTGTAGCGCTACTCCCACACTTAGGACATTTCATCGGAGCAAACATCGCAATCTGGGGTGGCAAATCTGGATCGCTTTGAGCTTCACCCTCGTTTCCGCAATCATCGCATCGCAGTCTACCCTTTATCATCATGATATTGAGTTTGGCTCCTTCAAGTATGGTGTCCCGACTTGCGATTTCGAAGTTAAACTCCAGTTGTTCTGGCACTAGAAATGTGAACTCACCGATCTCCACATTGACTGTCGTGACTTTTGTGGCATTGTGCTTCTTTGCAGCCTCAACTGCTGTGTCCACAATTGAGCAGGCTGCAGAGAATTCGTGCATGCTTGTTATTCCTCTCAGTAAGCAACGTGAGAGTCGGTTAAGGCGTTATTGTTGCGGCACTGGAAGCCGAAACTGTTTATACAGAGAGTTGTGGAATGTTAGATGTTGTGCCATATCGGTCTTGGGATGGGATGCAGATGCCAAAGTCTTCTTCGAAAGCAAAAGAAACCAAAACGAAGAAGAAGACTGCAGGCTCCAAGAAGGCGAAACCGAAGAAGAAACCCGTGAAGAAGACTGCCCCCAAGAAGAGAAGAGCTGCAGAGAAAAAGGGCTCAAAGGTCAAAAAGAAGGCTGTTAGGACAAAGAAAAAAGCATCGAAATCCCCGATAAAACCAAGAAAGAAATCTACAAAGCCAAAGAGAACTGCAAAGGACCGCTCGACCATGATTGATGAACTGGTGCTTGAGCTCCAGAATGATGACGAGCAGGTGCGCATAGGCGCTATTGGCCGTCTTGGCAGAATTGATGATCCTTCAGCTACACCTCATTTGATTGGTTGTCTAACCGACCCGAATTACATGGTGCGAATATACGCCGCTGGACAGCTGGGCGATCGTCGGGACAAGAAAGCAGTGAAACCTCTCATAGATGCGCTCAGTGACAAATCACTCTTTGTTCGGCAGACTATTGCCAGGGCGCTAGTGAACATCGGCGGTAGAAATGCTCTGAATGCAGTCAAGAAAGCGGAGGTTGCGGGTTTCTTGCTGGATGAACTGCCTGAAGGAAAACGCCTAGATGATTGATGAAAACCTAAACGTGCAGTTAGGACTTTTCAACCAGATAGACCATATTCTCTCTGCCCTCACGAAATCGCCGTACTACTCCTCGTTCTTCCAGATTGTTAAGCATAATGCTGACCTTTGCCTGAGACAGGTTGAGACCGGTATAGAGATCCTTCTGGGAACACGAACCACCCTTTCTCCGGATTATCTCGATAACTTCCTCTTCTTCGCCGGTCACTCCCACAAACCGAACCTCACCCATACGCTTGGCTCTTGCAAGTAATTTGGGACCTCCAATCGCAATAACAACTCCAACGGCCACACCCAGCAGTGCAAGAAGGATGCCATTCAATGCTGAGAACGTGGGCAAATCTATCTGAGCGTTTGGAATCTGATACAAGACAATGAAGACCTTTTCCTGGCCCGGTTGAAGCGATTGTATTTCCCAGATGAAAGCTAACGATTGTCCATTCGTGAAATTTGATTCAGTGTTTGGAAAGAGTGGACCAAGTGATTCCTGCGACAGCATAGCGAAGGGGGGTAGGATAGCTGTGAATGTGAGATTGTTGAGAAGGGTTAGAGGACGCACGTAGAACATGAAGTCACCTTGAAGGCTAATGCCATCAATTCCCACCGAGAGTTCTTCTTGCAGGTCAGCGGCTCTAAGCTCCATGTGAAATAGCAGAGATTCATTTACGGCAAGAGGACTTGGAAATACAGACGAAACCAAAGTGAATCGATCCTGAGGAGTCACCAGGCCATCTGTTGGTTCACCGTCAATCTCCATTCTGATGAGTTCGACGCTCATGGAGTCAACGCGACACTCAAGCGAAGAAACAGCCATATCGCCCATATTGTTCACTATTGCATCGACTGTGATTGTTGTGGAACCGTTAATGTGCATCTCAGCAACAATGTCGATGGGGCTGAGAACTATGTCATTTGTTTGTGCTAGTTGAGTCTGAGCTGCAGCCGGTCCACTAGGAAGCAGGAATAGGATGCATGTCATCAATAGGAATAATGTCCGCTTCATTAGTGATCACCAGCTGCCGCACGGTTGCGCTGTTTCATTCTTAGTCGGTTCTCATTGTCTATTGCAGCTCGATTCATAGGTTTCAATCAGTAAAAAAGTGGATGGTAGTGGAATGTATCCACTACCTTCGTCGGAGAAGGACTACTACGACTGCAATCACTAGGACTGCTCCAATGCCTGATAGAACAAGCGTTTCTGTGGAAATCAATCCGACGGATGGTGCTGCTCCTTCGATTAGACCGATGGATGGATCATGTAGCAGCGACCCATTGTCAAAGTTGGGATAGGCCAAGTAGACCGCAACTCCAGTTCCAGTCGGCAGGTATGATGCTGTCACGTTCACCGCTTCAGTTTCACCGCCAGGCCAAGTTATTGTGGCTGTATCGACCCAGCTGAAGAAGCCCTGCGTCAAGCCGGTTTC
>DAOWNS010000077.1 GCA_030642465.1 Candidatus Thorarchaeota archaeon
GATAGGAAAGACTCAGCGGCTAATCAAACAGTATTCCAAGCGGTGCCACGTGCTATTACCTACCTTCTGGCTTGAGGTCGCAAGAGACATTCACAAGTACAAGTCAAATTCGCCTTACGCAAGCGAAATCGTTGAAGTGCCTTCGAAGATTGCATCTGAAATAGTAAGGACTCTATTGACTGAAGCTCCAGGGGCAAGACTTCTGCAGGACCTGTCCAAGAAACGACCTGTTGAGAACCGCTTGGATCCTTCGGAAACCGAGCGCATCGAAAGAGCAGTTTCAAAGTACTTCTCCGGACTCGAAGGTGTCCTCAGCGGTGTAACTCCCAAACCTGCAGACAAGATTTCAGAGGCACAGATGATCTTTGACGGTTTTGATTGGGGTGGACCTGACTTGGAGAAGCGAATCATCAAACGATTCAACCAGCGTTGTGAGGAAACCCTCCATGATGCAGAAACCGCAACCGATCCTGCTAAACAAGTCATTTATGCTGAGGCTACAAAGCTACTCTGTAAACTACAGCACGCGCTCCTTGCTGAACCCAGATTCAGAGAGATACTTGCCCAGATGAAACCGTAGAGCTTGCGAAGATACGAGCATGAGCATATTTGATATAAGCAAGACATGTCATTTTGACTTAAGCCTAAAGAGGGTAAACAATGTCTGGTCTAGAAAAGATGCTTAATCCTAGAACAACAGCTGTTGTTGGCGTTAGCACAAAGAATCCATTCTTCCCGGGAAACGTTATCTTGAGGAAATTGCGTTTCGAGAGTGACCTCCCTACGTTTGCAATAAACCCGAAGGGAGGAATGGTGGAAGGACAGAAAGTTTACAAATCGATTCTGGAAACTCCGGATGGCATCGACCTCGCTGTCATCTCAGTTCCATCCAAATATGTACCTGGAATAATCGAACAATGTGGAAGCAAGAAGATACCCTCTGTTATAGTGTATCTGGAGGTTTCGGTGAAATAGGCGCCACAGGTGCAAGTCTGCAAGCAGAGATTGTCGATATCGCAAAGAAACACAACATAACGATGGTAGGGCCGAATTGTATTGGTGTGTTCATACCTGAGAAGCTTGACACATTCTTCCTGCCTTCTGAAAGAGTCGCCCGACCAAGAAAGGGACACGTAGCGATCATATCTCAAAGTGGTGGGTGGCTCGTTGAGCGACTCGAGGAATTTGCGACGCGCGACCTAGGAGTTGCAGCAGCAATTTCCATTGGCAACTCGGCTCAGACGAACGTAACTGATTTCGTTAGGTATTTTGGCAATGACAAGAACGTGCGAGTCATTCTAGCTTATATCGAAGGTTTTGGTCCCGATGAGGGACGAGAGTTTGTTGAAGCCTGCGCTGAGGTTGTGCCAAGAAAGCCTGTGGTTGTTCTAAAAGGAGGAGACTCAGAAGCCGGGCATCGGGCGACACAGAGTCACACTTCATCTCTCGCTGGAGATTCTGTTGTGGCAGCGGCCGCTTTCAAGCAATACGGCCTAATTCAAGCGGTAGACGAAGACGAGGTTATGGCCTACACTAAGGTGTTCTCTTTTAATCCTCGCTTGATGAAGAGCTCAAGAATTGGAGTAATAACTATTAGCGGGGGGCATGGTGTTATTGCCAGCGATGAGGCGTCATTCTACGGTCTGAAACTTCCGCCCTTCACTAAGGAAGACCAAGAAACCATGAAGGAAGTGATGACACCAGCCTACAGAGGGATTGCGTCATTTAGAAACCCGATTGACATCACGGGAAGCGCGTCAGATGTCGACTACGAGCAGGTGCTAAAGGTCATGCTCGGCTTGGACTACATCGACTCCGCTCTACTATTGCTCCTGCCATACACTCCAGGAATAACCCTTCAGGTTGGAGCAAGAGCCGCGAATGTTACGAAGCAATTCAACAAGAGCGTCGTCGCTTATGTTCCAGACTTGGACAAATATGAAGTGATTCTGAAAGGCTTCGAGATAAATGGCATTCCTGTAGGCGATACAATAGAAGAAGCAGTGCAGATGCTCAATGGAATTCGAGTTCGCTCCAAGTTTCTTCAGCGAATAGGAAAGCTCTGATGACGCAGTGAATGACCGGATTTTCCTACATTCGAGTGTACTTCGAGTGATCGATGCCAAAAGATTGTAGGCGCTCCAGAAGATCGCCAGTGATTCCCATTGGTTTCGTTTTCAATTCTTCAAGGGTTTCGCAACCGGTGAGATACATTGCGACTTTCAAACCCTCAACAATCTTTTCGACCTCATCAATAACATCTGCAACAGTCCCGCGAACTGCAGGTTTCAGCAGTGGGTGGGCTACTCCTGCGGCAACGGCACCGAGGCTCAAGGATTTGGCAACATCAAGTCCGGTTCTAATTCCGCCAGTTGCTATCACGTCAAGGCCAGTCGCATCAACGACCATGATGACACTCAAAGCTGTAGGAATTCCCCAGTCCCAGAAATCATGACCCAATTGGATTTTTACTTCGTCGCCGTCCCGCACTGCTCGGAAGTACTCTACGGCGGCCCAACTTGTTCCTCCCACGCCTCCAACGTCCACAGCATCAACGCCAATCTCCTCAAGACTGCGAGCGACTACACCAGACATCCCAGCTCCAGTTTCTTTAACCATAACTGGAATATCCACTGATTCCACGATGGCTCTGATGTGTCCGAGCACTCCAATAGAGTTGCAATCGCCTTCCGGTTGCACTGCCTCTTGAAGTGGATTCAGATGAATCGCAATGATGTCCGCATTAATCATCTCGATAGCTTCTTGAGCTGCCTTTACGTGAGTTGCGCCAATATTCGCGATGATTGGTACAGAAGGTGCTTCTTCACGGACCACCTTGAATGTGTCTGCAAGGGTTGAATCCTCAATTGCTGCGCGTTGACTTCCAACTCCGATAGGAATCTTCAGCTCCTCGGCTGCCTGAGCAAGTCTTCTGTTGATCTCCAAAGTTTGTGGGTGACCGCCTGTCATCGCAGCAATAATGATTGGCGCTGAAGCCTTCAAACCTAGAAGGGTGGTTGTGAGGTCGATATTGTCCTTATCAATTTCAGGCAATGCATTGTGCAAGAATTCAATGTCGGTAAACATACTGGGTACTCTGCATTGAACATCTTCATCCAGACAGATTTCGATGTGCTCGATCTTGCGCCTGCGGGTTAGAGAAGCCTCCGAACCATCTTCTTCGCCCAACGGTTTTTCTTCGGAATCGTGCTGCACCATGTCTAGAACACTCTTCTTGTTGAAACTCGCGCAATTCACTGATAGCACTTGCGGTTATACACGAGTTGCGTGATGCGAAGACTTTATTCTGGGTGTTACTGGAACTTCAATACGAGAGAGGAAAATGGACGAAGAAACCAAGTATAGAGTGGAAGACCCCAGCCAAGATGAAGATGACCGACCAGGCATTATGAAGCCACTTCCCCAAGCTCCTGAATCTCGAAGGGATAGAAGAAAACGTCCTGTACCCATCGTTACATTTCTAGGCATGACAATGAAAGAAACTAGTCGGGACAATCTGCTCTTCATCATAGTACCTATGCTTGTTGGTCTTATCGATGCCAATATTTTCTCTTGGATTATAGTTTCGATTCTGGAGCAATCCTCAATCTACATGTTTCTCCTCCCACTATTTGCTGCCATTCCGGTGGGGCTCATGATGCCAAACACAGGAAAGGCGATAGGGGGCGCACTGCTTGTATCCGTATTCTTCGCATTATTCATCGTGGCATTTCTTATAGCTCCAAACGTTTTCTCGCAATCTGGTGACATTGCTTATTACTTCATGAATGCGCTTATTGTAACCTCAGTCTACATAATCTTCGTAAGCCTCGCATCGTTGTTGGGGAGCATAGTTGGAATGTTGCTTCGGGAATTCTTCTGAAGCACGCCTACTTCACAAGAAATAGACGAGAATCCTCTCGGTAGGAATACACGATGAAAGGAAGACTTGTTTACCCGTATTCAGAAGCTTTACTTCAATACGAGTTCAAGAAGGAACACCCTCTAACACCTGATAGATTGAAGCTGACGCATCTGCTATCAGAGCAGCTTGGGCTCTTGAACAATGTACGGCTAATCGAGCCTACAGTGGCAGAGAGAACGGATCTGGAGATGTTTCACAGTGCTGAGTTTATAGATGCTGTTGTGGAGTGTGGATCTAGCGATTGCATCAATGTGAGCTACGGTCTTGGAATCGCTGATAATCCAACATTTCCTGGAATCTATGATGCAGCGGCTAGGTATGTCGGAGCAACCCTCGATGGAATGAAGGAGATAATGAAGGGAGCAACCAATGCTTTCTGCATTTCAGGCGGACTGCATCACGCTCATAGAAGTGAGGCATCCGGGTTCTGCATCTTCAATGACGTTGTGACAGCGGTCATGTACCTTCAGAAGAAAAGGCCAAGCAAAGTACTCTACCTTGACATTTTCGATGCACATCATGGTGATGGGGTTCAAAATGCGTTCTACGGGGCGAAAGACGTACTAACAATCTCGGCCCATCAGACCGGCAAGACTCTGTTCCCTGGCACGGGCTTCGTGTATGAAACTGGCAGTGGAAAGGGTATTGGCCATTCTGTTAATGTGCCGGTGCTTCCGGGAGCAGGAACCCCCGAATTGGTACGAATTGTCGAAGAACTCATTGTGCCGCTTTTCGAGTCTTTTCAACCCGATTTGCTTGTTACGCAGCTTGGAGTGGATGGACATTTCCTAGACCCGCTGGCACAATTAGCATACACTAGTTCTGGATACGAAACATGCCTCAAGCGTATCAAGAAGCTATCCGATGATATTTGCGATATTGGTTGGTTGGCTGTGGGTGGGGGTGGGTATCACCCCGTGAATGTTGCCAGGCTCTGGACACTCTTCCTGGCTATTATGTTGGACGAGAATGTGCCAAGACACTTGCCAGATGAATTCAAACAAGAATGCACATTGAGGGGATACAATGAATTTCCGGAAACAATGAGGGATGAGCAGCAAGTAGTTCAACAGTATTTCCCTCAGGAGCAGATTACGCTGGACCTAGATCGAGTGATAAGGAAGATTGAGGAGCTTGTATTTCCTTATCACGGCATTTAGTAATCAGGGAAAACGGATGGCAATGACAAAGTCAATGTTGCTCCAGCTGAGCATCGATCCACTTGCGTACCATTTGTGTCACAAGACTGGATGATGCTGCAATAATTATCGAATCAGCATCCTCAGAAAGCAGAGAAGACGGGTCAACTCCTGATCGTGCCATCTTAAGAAGAGAGGGAAAGCAGAGAAATCCCAAAGCCTCAACCACGTCAGAAGATTCATTGCCAGCTATACGAACCGATACGCCGATGACATCGGTAGGAGAAACGCGTGAATCAATGTCTACTATGTCTGTCAAATGGGCAATAGTTCCCGAAACAACTACATCCGGTTCCACGCACTCATCATGGATGCTGGTCATTCCGTTCTCGAATACAATAGACAGGAATTCATCGACATCCGTAGCTTTGAAGCATATTGTCAGAGCTCTGAACGAATGCTCGGTTGCATTCATGTATTTCTCGAATTCCGACTCAGGCATCTTATGCATATCTTGAGCACGCTCAATACCTACTCTCAGGGCCGCTCTGCAGCCATCAACTGCCGGACCCAGATACTCCATGAGCATGAACTTGTCTTGATTGATACTGCTCGACACCTGCTTCAGATGCCACTCCAGATTCGTTCGATTCTCCTTCTCTGACAATGTAATCCTAACTCGCATTGCTGCAGTGGTATTTAGAGATGATGCTTAGCCTAAGAAACAATATTACAAGAAGTGAATAGTAAAACACAAGCAATTGGTACGAGGTTACATGTTGACCATTGACATCCACACTCATCTGGGAAGCACACGAATGGAATCTGATGATGTCAGTGACCACACATTGAAGAATCATGTTGACGAACTAATACGACATATGGATATGCACGGAATCAAGAAAGCGGTCGTGTGTCCCACAGCTCCTAACTATGATAATGATCTTCACATTGCAGCTGCTTCGATGAACCCCGACAGATTGATGAGCGCTTGCGCAATTATACCAAGACCACTAAGTAAAGCGCGGAAGATGGTCACACGCTACGCTGATGAAGGATGCAAAGCGGTTATTTTCGACGACGAATTATATCACCCTCAAGACCCTGCAGCTTATGCGCTGCTCCAAGCATCTATCGAAGCAGACTTAGCTGTCTATCTACATAATGCTGAGATGACCAGCGACACAATCACTTTCTTGGATCGGGCGTCGCAGATGTATCCGGATGGCAGATTCGTTGTGCTTCATATGGGAGGTCTCTTCGGGTTCCCCAAATTACTGCCTTTGGTGGCCAGGAGCAATATCTGGCTAGAGGTGTCAGTGACATTGATTAAGCTGGTCGAGTCACCACTGAAAGTTTTCCTTGACGCTCTTGTTCAGGACATCGGCGTTAGAAGGCTAGTCTTTGGTTCAGAGCATTATACCGAGTACGGTGATCTAAGAGCTGTGCTGAATATGATAGACCTCAATGTAGAAACTAGCCAAATCATTACAAAGGGCAATGCTAAGGACATCCTGCGCCTGTAAGAAATCAAATCGTACCCAATGCTTTGACCGACCAAGCTTGTGCCTAGCTTATTTTCAGGCATCATGAACGGAATGAGTGAGCATGGCTCCATGAATGAGTTCACGGACATCTTCTAATTTAGGAACGCCAATGATGCGTGACTTGCCCACCACAATAGTTGGCACAGCAATGATGTCCTCAGATTCAATCCGATCCAAATGCTGCTCTATTCGTGATTCGACTACTTCAAAAATATCCGCGCCATAGCTCAAATCTCGTGCTGCTTCTTTCACTAACTCCATCGCATGATCACAGAAACCGCAATGCTCGCTCGTGAAGACAGTTATCTTGATTGTATTCCCACGGTTTGGGGGTTTATCAATCTGGTAATCGGATGACCAATCCCGTGCTTGAGTTCGGCGTGTCACCTAGTCATTCTCCTTGTCGTAGCACACGGCAATTTTCGTGGTTTTGTGCTACGCATGATGTTTGCCTTTGATGATTTAGTCCCGCCAAGAATAGGAACTCCACGCGATTGCAGGCTCCTTACTCTGCGAATATGGGGGGCTTAAGACGAATCTCTTCTTGTACCGAATGAATAGCCCTTAGTGGTATTGTTTCCCAATGCCGACCGCTCCTCTCAACAACTACAAACGGGCCTTTTCCTTCATCATACCAAACTTTCTTCACGCGTCCTATGGGAAAGCCCCTGAAGTCACAAACAAGCTTATTCTTCAGAAGCCATTTCATATTCTCATCCGTCATAAGTGCTCACTATTTTGAAGAGCGCAACCCATTGAAGAGCGTGTGTAAGACGGGAGCAATTCCGAGGTAACATACACTCGGCATTAGCTAACCGAGTTACCATCTGAATGCCGCTAATGGATGTCTGCAAATCACGGGAAGAGTATAATGAAGCCGTATAGAATCCAGTTAGCAATTGCAGGAAAGATAAGCCAGACTATGTAGTTGCCGGGAGGCGCAGTGAATCGATCAACCTGAGCAGGAAGGAATCCCATATACCCATTATCCACTGGAGTCCAAGTCCACAAAGCTCTTTCTCGACTGAGAATTGGCTCAATTGCCACTAGGTCCAGAACAGCGCCCAGAAGCCCA
>DAOWNS010000090.1 GCA_030642465.1 Candidatus Thorarchaeota archaeon
ATCAGATCCTAGCAGTTCTATGGGGGACCACGATTCTAGCCTCCCTGTCTGTCGGGTGGTATGATCGTCGTGAGCAAATTGCGTAACGGAATTTTGCTGTGGACTGCAATTCGCAAATGATGTAGAGATGTGGATGATGAATGATATCATCTCTAGATGCTTCCGAGAGATGGAGATCACAATCCCTTGAAGCTAGTTCCCTCTCATTTCATCATTAATTATTGGATGATAATTCAATGTCACGACTCCCTGCGATTGAAGGCCCGCAACTAGCTAAGATATTGCAGAAGCTTGACTGTTTATTGAACCGTAATCCATATATATAGTGCTACATATAGAAGATTACGTAGAGGTTTTACAATGGGTCAAAAAAATATCCCCGTCGATGAGAGGACCTACGAGATGCTGAAATCGATGAAACATCCCAATGAATCATTTCGTGAGCTCATTATTCGACTTGTTGAGCAGCAAAGGGGCCGGATACTGAAGCACTTTGGAAACTGGACGATGACCGATGAAGAGGCCAAGATCCTATTTGACTCTCTGGAGGAAGGCTGGGCAGGATGGAAACCTTGAGGTATGCCTGTCTTGACACCACAATCCTTGTTGATCTAGAACGAGGAATGCAATCAGCATACGACCTGATAGAATCGCTTGTTTCGAAGTCGTACAGACTGGCTACGACCGCAGTAAATGTGTTTGAGATGGCGTATGGCGCTCACAAATCAACAAAGAGTGAAAAGAATCTGGAAGGGTTGATTGCATTAGTAGGAGACCTTACAATCTGGGATTTCAGAGTGGAAAGCGGGCTCCTATCTGGCAAGCTTCTGCATGAAGCCGAATTAAAGGGAGAAACAATTGGATTCCGAGATATCTTCATCGCGTCAATTGCGCTTACTAATGGATGTCAAAGAGTTGTAACAAGGAACAAGAAGGACTTTGAGAGAATTCCTGGAATCCATGTTATCACCTATGAATAGTGACCGATTGGCAAACAGGCTGTGAAATTAAAGCTCAAATTGGCAGGTTTCAGGGAGGTCCAGCAGCCATAATCGCATTGACAATGCTCATGTAATTATACAGCGCACTACCCGCAGCTTCAGCAATGCTGTGTATTGGAGATGGATACACACCTATAACCAATAGGGCAACCGCGAGAATTCCCATCCCTAGGATGACTGAAGGACCTGCACGATGCGCGCTTCTAACCTTCTCGGACATGGACTCGAACCAGACTGTCTTTATCATCCTGAGGTAGTAGCCAAGGCCAAGCAATGTATTGAACAGGGCAACAACTGTGAACAGCAAGTAGTAACCAGTGAAGTTGATTCCAGAGTCGACACCAGCAGCAAGGATGAGGAACTTCGCATAGAAGCCAGCCAAGGGCGGCATCCCCATAAGAGATAGTACGCCAATCGCGAAGAACGCACCTGTGACAGGCATCATTTTGCCAATTCCTTTGAGGTCATCCAAATCACGACTACCGACCGCATGCAGGAACGCTCCTGCGCAGAGGAATAATAGGCCCTTAGTGAGGGCATGAATGAGGATGTAGAATGTTCCGGACTGATACCCAAACGGTGTCGCGGTTCCGAATGCAAAGAGAATGAAACCTATCTGAGTTATCGAACTGTAGGCTAGCATTCGCTTGAGGTCCTTCTGCGTGAGTGCCCAGAAGTTGCCAGCAGTCATTGTCACTAATGCCATAATTGAGATCAATAGCGGCCAGTCGAAGTAGATGGTATGAATCGGAAACAACAGTGTGTTAATGCGAATAATACCGTAGATGCCCACTTTAATCACGACAGCAGACAACATGGCACTGATGCCACTGGGTGCCGCTGGGTGAGCGTCTGCAAGCCACGCCGCAAATGGAACTACGGCGCCCTTCACAGCAAACCCAGCAGTGAGTAGAGCAATGAGGATTGGAATAAGAGGATTCTCAGGGTGTGCGTGTAATGCCTGTGACATTAGAGCAAGGTTGAGAGTGCCAGTTAGGCCATATAGGTAGCTGGCGGACATGAGCACTAGAGTTGACCCAACCGCAGACATCATGAGGTACTTGATAGCGGCTTCGATTCCTTCCCAGGTCCTTCTGAAAGCCACAAGGATGAAACTGCAGACACCCATGGTTTCGTAGAACATGTAGAGTGTGAACAGATCCGTGGAAATCACGACTCCGTTCATTGCACCCACCATGATTAGAAGCAGGATGTAGTACTGAGCTATGCCGGTGTCTTCTTTCATGTAGCCCACTGAGTACAATGCAACAACTAGACCCATGAATGTGAAGAGCCCCATCATCAAGACGGAAAACTCGTCTGCGGCCAGTACGTAATTACCGCCACTCCAAGACAAAACGAATGTATGCACTCCGTTGCTCCAAACTTCGGTTCCGAGCATGTACGTGTACATGAACGCTAAGGCGAAGCCTATGATTGCTACTGCGTCTGGGAACCCTTTAGGAATTCGCTTCAAGGCGACGCGGACCCCCTCAGAGAGCACTGCAATCAAGACTGCAAAGACAATTGGGATCAGTACTGGCATCACAGTCACAAACTCAGGAGAAAACAGGAAATCCAGCTGCATCTAGCTCAGCCTCCTCCTATAACCCCGGTCAGAACCGGACCTATAAATCTCCAAAGCATCCATGGCCAAACGCCTAGAATCACAATGACAAATGCCATGATTCCGGTGATAACCAAGATTAACCGCGGCGGATCTCTGACGTCCTCCATACCTTCCGGAACTTGTCCAGAGAAGACGCGCCTAATAGACCAGAGGTAGTAGCCGGCAGTAAGACCTGTTACCAACACAGCAAGAACAGTCATGACCAAGTAAAATGGCTGACCAACTCCGGCCAATGCAGTACGTTCAGCCGCACCTGCGAATATCATCCACTCACCCACGAATGCTGACATCGGTGGCGTGCCAGCAAGAGCGAGTGCGCCAATAATGTAAGCTGTAGCAAGCACAGGCATCTTGGGGGCAAGACCTCCTAGCTTGTCAAACTTCATCGTTCCAGTTTTCATCTTTATGGCGCCCGCGCAGAAGAATGTCAGACTGGCCAGAATTCCGTGATTGATCAGCTGGAATGCCGCACCATTTACACCAATTGCGGTCATGGTCGAGTACCCAAACATCAAGTATCCGAGCTGGCTTATGCTGGAGTAAGCAAGCATCATCTTGAGGTCCTTTTGAGAGATTGCCATCATTGCACCATAGATCATTGTGATGAGAGATATCACCATTAGACCGGAGGCGTAACCCCGGAGCCCCTCAGATAGAATGGGAATGACGATTCTAATCACACCGTAGGCTGCAGTCTTGGTCATAGCTCCGCTGAGTAGAACAAGTACTGGAATGGGTGCTTCCCCATAGACTGGAGGTGCCCACACGTGCAAAGGCACGAGTCCAAGCTTCATGCTGAATCCCAAGAGAAAGATGATTCCGATGAGCTTCGCTACGTCAACAGGAATCGATGTCGTGCTCAAGGTCGAGATGCTCATAGTGCCTGCGTAGCTGAACAACATGAGCACCGCAAAGAGGGACACAAGCCCGCCCGCGGCTGTCCAGACCCAGAACTGAAGAGCATTCTTCGATCGCTTGACAGGATCCTCTGAAACTCCATAGACGTATACCAAGACGAAAGCAGGTATGAGCATCATCTCGTAGAACACGAAGAACTGCATGAGGTCTGTAGCGTAGATTACTCCCACCATGGCGGCGACGAACCAGACCATTAAGGAGTAGTATAAACCGGGTTGCTTTAGATTCTTCATGTAAACAGTCGAGTAGAGGATTGAGAAAAAGCCCAAGCCAAGAACCAGAATTGCAATGGGTGTGCTAAGCCCGTCACCTCTGAAACCCATGTTCATTATTGGAGAATCTGGCGATCCAAGCCAGACCACCTCATAGAGAACCTCGCCCCCACTCCACACCTCAGGGCCGAGTAGGAGAAATACGTTCAGAGTCAGGCCACCTAGTAAAACAAGACTTGCAAGTACCTGTGCGCCCTTCTCAGACCATTTTCCTGCAAGCATGACAAGAAGCCCACCGAAGATGAGGCCAAGCAGTGTGAGAATCATCAGGTCGTGTGAAGGGATGGGGATATCGATTAGTCCTTGCATCTCACCAACCTCCTACAAGAATATCAGAATCAAGAGAAACGCGATGATGCCAACCATCATGCCCAGTACATTGGTATTGAGCACACCAGTCATGGTACGTCTCCAATTACGCGATACACCATCCATGCCACCGCTCAAAGCGCCACTGAACGCTAACAGTGCGGATTCCACTCGGGTATGGATTGTGTTGCTCAGCCACAGGTAACCATCAACGAAGATTTTGTACCAGAGTGCGTTGATATACCATCGATTCCACAGGAACTTGTAGAGAACCCCATCTTTGAACCTGCTTAGGTCGTACTTCTTCCTCCAATAGATGAGATATGCTGGAGTGATACCTACAAGCCATACTGCGATTGTGAATACCGTCGTCATTCCCAGAGCAAGCGGTGTGAGATGCGTCCAATCGAAGTGCGTGAGTATGCCGGTTTCAAGCCCTGAGAAGTATCCGAAGAACACAAGCTCGAGGAACCCCCCAGTTGCGGTAAGCACTGCCAGTATGATGAGAGGTATCGTCATTGATGGAGAGGCTTCATGAATGTGATGCCCGTGTGACTCCAGACTCTTGATGTGCTCAGACTTCTCGCCGAAGAATACGATACCTACCATTCTGAACGAATAAAAAGCTGTCAGGATGGCGGTGATAAATGCTATGAAGAAGATGATGTACTGCTCACCGTACCATAACGTCTCAAATATCAGCTCCTTCGACCAGAAGCCCACGAACGGGAATACTCCAGCCAATGAGAGCGCTCCGATAGTGAATGAGGCAAAAGTAATCTTCATGTCCTTTCTGATTCCGCCCATGTCGCTCATTCTCTTGCTCTGAACTGTGTGAAGTACAGATCCCGCAGCAAGAAATAGCAGGGCTTTGAACAAGGCGTGAGAAAGCAAATGGAAAGTTGCTGCGGCATATGCAGAAACGCTCTCGGCCACGAGACCAGTTGCACCGAGCATCATGAACATATATCCCAGTTGAGAAATCGTGCAATAGGCTAGGACTTTCTTAATCTCGTTCTGCACAAGAGCCATCGTAGCGGCCATGAATGCGGTAAACGCGCCAATGGCCGCAACCGTCTGGAAGAACACAATCATTTCGGGAACGGTATGCATGATCTCGAGGAAGATGGGGATAATTCTCGCGACAAGATATACTCCCGCTTTTACCATCGCTGCTGCATGGATCAACGCACTGACTGTAGTTGGTCCGGCCATCGCTTCTGGCAGCCATATATGAAGAGGAAATTGCGCACTCTTGCCAATTGGGCCAGCAAAGATCAGTATCGCCACAAGGGGCAGCAGATGAAACAGACCCACAGCCCAAGCATCGGTTTGAAGCATCTCAGTGTAATTGAACGTCCCCGTGATGAAGAACAGAAGCAAGATTCCTGCGAGCAGGCCGATGTCGCCAACTCTTGTGACCATGAATGCCTTCATGCCGCTCGCGGCGTTGTACTCACCCTCCGTCTTGTACTCCGGCACCGGACTGGGTTCCTTCAGGTCATGCCAGAACCCTATGAGCGCGTAGCTGCACATTCCAACGATTTCCCAACCAATGAAAGTCATGAGCATATTGTTCGCCATCACCAGGAGAATCATTCCTGCAACGAAGAACTGCATGAAGAAGTAGTACCGGGTTAGGCTTGGATCCTTGACTACATTTCCTTCGACATCATGACCAGTCATGTATCCCACGCTGAAGAGGATGATTAGCGAGCCAATGCCTCCTGCAACACAAGCCATCAGAACACTCAGGGGATCTATCAGAACGCCAAACTCCACCTCAATTCCAGCCGCTATCACCCAAGTGACTAAGTTGTTGTTGATAGAAGTGGGGCTGATTAGCATGTCCAGAACCATATCTAGAGCAAGAAAAGCAGTGATGAAGCCAACAAGGACAGCCATGCTTTCTCTTAGAGTGGAGTGAATCTTTCCGAAAATTGGCGTGAGAAGGGCACCTGTTAGTGGCACCACAAACACAAGCCAGCCTAGCAATTCCAGAGGCAAAATCATTCCCTCAACCTCCTGAGTTCCCGGATGTCAAGTGTCCCATAATGACGGTAAGCATTAACAATGAGGCTCATAGCCACTGCTGCTACTACTCCACCAACTATGATGGAAAGAATAACGAATGTCTGCACAGTGGGGTCGATAGGGCCGAGAATATTCGGTCCCGCAGTGAATGCGGCCAGAGCAAGGAAGTTCAAGTTCGCTGCTGCCACCAAGATCTCGATTCCAATAACGAGCTTGATCATATTTCTGGCGCTGGCCAATGTATAGATACCCAAGACGTAGAGAATGAGAGCAAAGATGAGATAGATTTGAAGCATATCGAACATCTTAGTTCTCCTCCGTCCGCATTGAACGAAACATTGCTGAAGCACCAATCACTGCAGCTAGAAGCAATGTGACCTGAATCATCACGTCAACCACGCGGTATGACCACATCAGCTCGCCAACCCTTTGACCTATGAGGTCCCAATCTCCGGGATTCAGAAGCGGTTCCATTGGTGCGCTCAAGGCAAAGGCGGTGAAGTCCACGAGTTGCACGCCAATCAGCAGCACCAAGACGACTGATAGTATGATTGCTGCAATCTTGTGCTTCATTGGGTACTCACCTCACAATAATCATCATCCTCCGGGCATTCCTCCTCCGCTGGCGCTTCAAGACTCATAGCGGCAAGAAACAGGATTGCGATTGCGCCTGAAAACACGCTGAAGTTGAAGACAGCGACAAAGGGTGCGCCGAGAGCGAAGAAAGTAAGGCTCAAGAAACCATTACCGATTGCAAATGAGATCACTGCAAATGAAAGCTTTCGATACTCGATTGCCAAGAGAAAGAAAACTACGGTCAAGATTAGGATAATCAGCTGAGCAAACTCGAAAGGTTGTGAAATCATCAGACATCCCTGCCCGCGTCTAGCAGCTAATCGGTTGATTGATACGGTGCAATGGGGACAGCTCATAAGTCTGACGGCGTGACACGCAAAAGATAAGACGGTAGCGATAGGGATTCATTGGAGGTTATCGAGATGGATGGCAAAGTGCTTGTGACTGGATGTGCGGGCTTCATAGGTAGTCATTTGGTTGAGCGTCTCTTGGAGGAGGGTCATCGTGTCATTGGCATCGATAACATGAGGACAGGTAACC
>DAOWNS010000088.1 GCA_030642465.1 Candidatus Thorarchaeota archaeon
CATTACAATCGTCTCTCTGTGTTCGCACATGCTCACGCTGCGCCGTGAGCTCGTTATCCCTCTCTCGAAGCTCCTTAATCTGACCCTCGAGCTCACCAATCGTGAGGTTGATTACCTTAATTTTTTCTTTCAGAGACTCTACTCGTTCTTCCTTCCCCTCAAGGCTCTCTCTCTGACCCTTGACCTCAATTCCCGCTCGATAGCTACTTCTGGAAAGGCTCTCAATACTCTTCTCCAGTTCTATCTTCATCTCGTGCAGTTCATCCTGTTGCTCTCTGAGGTCGCTGTGGATCGCCTCGAGCCCTTTGAGCCGTTCTGCAACTTCAGGGCTAGTGTCTACTATCTGGAGCGAAAGCCCTGTTGATCTTCTCTGGTAGTGGCCTCCTGTGACAAGCCCGGACCTTTCTACTAAGTCACCCTCGAGTGAGACCGCCCTCCACTGACTGAATCCCATACGTTTAGCGGTTTCGAAATCTTCGGTGACCAAAGTGTCTGAGAAGACAAACTCGAATGCGGGTTTCATTTGGGGTTCAAAAGTAACCAGGTCAAGTGCGAACCCTATGACTCCTTTTTCCTTCGAAGCCTTTCCCGGTGCTCGCGTCCGTATTTTTGTAAGGGGAATGAAGGACGCGCGGCCTATCCGGTCGCTCTTCAAAACGTCTATGCATTGTGTAGCGACATCTTCATTCGCGACGACTATATGGGAGAGTCTGTTTCCTGCGGCGACCTCCAGTGCCACAGAGTAGTCGGGATTAATCGTGCCGAGCTCAGCAACTGTACCATGAATGCCATCTATGGTCCCTGAATCACGGAGCTCCAGAATCTTGGCAACAGCTCGCCTTCGCTTCAGGAATGTATCCTCTGCTTCCTTCAAAGCATCATGACGGGCTTGTATTCTAACTAGCTCTTCTCGCGTTGCAGCCAGTATCTTGCCAGACTCAGTAACTTCGGCTTCTAGAGCAACGACGTGATTTGTCACTTGCTCGAGTTCTGCTGTCTTCAGCTCTTCAGTTTTCTTTGCCTCTTGAAGCTCAGCTTCCTTTGCAGGTACGACTTGGTTCAGCTCGTGAAGTTCTTTCTCTGTCCTTGTCAGACCATCCTCCGCGTCTCTGAGTTCCTCGTACCCGATGCCGAGCTCTCTAGAGTCGCTCTTGATGGTTGATCGAATCTCGGAAACTCCCTCATCAAGGAATCGCATCTGATTATTGAAATCTTGAAGTCGAAGCGTGTTCTCGTAGTAGGAATCCTGTTCATTCTCAAGGCGTTCCTCTAGTTTTGAAATGGTTCCTGAAACCTGTTTGATTTCCTTGTCGAGCTCGGTTAATTTGCCCTTTTCATCCTTCATCTGGCTCTTTGAGCTTTGCATCTCGTCTTGGACTGAGCCGAGCTCTTCCTCTAGGGACGTACATTCCCCACCAGTCTTCTCAAACTCTTCCCTTTTTCTATCCAGCTCGGTTTTCGCATGGGTAACCGCTGCCGAAACGATACCGTACCGTTCTGAAACTCTGGATGAATCGCCACCGGTTATTTCGTCGATCAGATTGTCTATTTCATCAATTTCAGCGTCAGTTTGCTCAAGACCCTGCTCCACTTCGATTAGATCTTTAGCGAGTTTCTCCGCCTCTTCTGCCCGTTCTGCAAGGGTTTCGTTGATTGTCTGAGTTCTGCTTTTGCCCTTAATTATATTCCATGCCAGGCTATCAACATGGAGCGCCTGAATACGCTTTCGAACTTCGTTATAACGCACTGCGCCCGTTCTCTCTTCTTCCAGCTTCTCCAATTGACGACGACGTTCTTGAAGCTGCGTTTCTACTTTTCCAAGATTTGATTCGCTCTCGGTCAGTTTCTTCAGAGCTCTCTCTTTCTGTTCATCATAAGCCGAGATTCCTGCTATTTCCTCTATCAGCTTACGGCGGTCATTGGGATTAACTTTGACCATCTGTGCGATCTCACCTTGGAGGACCAGATTGTATCCATTCGGGTCCACTCCTATGCCACCCAAGACGTCCAAGACAGAGGTTCTTGTGACCGCCTTATCGTTGATTCTACAAACCGACTTACCGCTGTCATCAAGTCGCCTTGCGACAACAACTTTGTCCGCGTCAACCTGGAGGCCCCGGTCTCGATTGTTGAAATGAAGTTCCACTACTGCAAACTTGGCCTTTGCGGGCATGCCTGGCTTCGGAGGCGAGTAAAGAAGGTCCGAAAATACTGACGCTCGGAGTGTCTTTGCACTCAGCTGTCCAAGAACAAAGAGGAGGGCATCAACAACGTTGGATTTTCCAGATCCGTTGGGACCAACAATGCAGGTAAATCCTCGGTTGAACTTGATGGTGACGTTGTCTCGACCGAATGATTTGAAGCCCTTGCATACGAGCTTTTCAATCCAGACCAAGACAGATTCCCTTCCAACAAATTGTGTGTAGCTTACCCACTATTATGGCGTGCCCATTATTGACAATCCGAGTGCCTTCTTTTGCGTAAGTAATACCCAGATGATACTCAGATATGCTCTGTTGAGTGACGTGTGTAATATGTCTACTCTACAAAAAGGTAACTCTGGGGAAGACATCACAAGTTATCTTACTCGAGTATTGCAAGCAATGCGCGCCTAAGCGCCATCCGGACAAGTCCCATAGACTCTCTGGCAGATTCGCCTGCCAATCCAGCGAGGACAACCTTAACGTCGCCAAGTATAAGGACGAAGCCCTTCTCGGATGCAATGCTGACCTCCTTGAGGCCGCCCTTGTCCAGACCGTTAGCCAACTTAGAGGAGTTGGAAGCTATCTGAACGACCAGTTTCGCAACATCTGGAAACTTGATATCTCCAGTTATGGCGTGACCAAACAGAACCTTTCCCTTTGCGTCACAGACTATCATGCCTTGGATGTCAGCGTTTGCTGCCATCGTTTCCGAAACAATTCTCTCAAGCTTGGCCTTATCCATGGTTGGTCATCATCCATCGAAGCAATCAGGTGTTTGCCGATGTGTGCTGTCTTGAATCGTTTATATCTTCTGCGCTGCTAACCCCAATCACATTATTCTTGCTGACAGTTCTTCAACTATGGTCATGTTCAGTCCTGCACTAATATGGGCAGTTGATTTAATAGAATGAGCATAGATGCGACTCAAACTCTATTGGAGACAACGATAACATGCCTATGCTGAAGACTAGCTCTGAGTCCTTTCCCGCATCAAAGAGGATGATGAGCGATATTCCCTATGTACTGCGTGTTGAGTTTAGGGACCTTGCACGCGACGTGAAGAAGATTACAGGTAAGCCAATAGCATGCTACAAATGCGGGGGGTATCTCCTTAGTGTGGATCAAATAAAGGATGATCCCAAGGTTGGCAAGCATTTTGTGTGCGGTTTCTGTGGCACGCTCAATGTGATTGAAGGTGAAGTGATTGTTGCGGGTTATGATACTGACTTCGTTGTGACTCCACCGCCTGACAAGACGGAAACCACAACCGACATGATGGCAGCGGGTGGTCGGTCATTTTTGGCACTAATCGACGTTTCAGGATCGATGGCAGGTGCAAATCTTGCCGCAGTCAAACGAAGCCTGAACACATCAATTGACAGTCTGGCTGCTAATTCCCCAAACACTTTGTTTGGACTGATTGAGTTCGAGAGCTCAGTATTGTTTCGGGACATGGAAACCGGAGAGGCAATCGAGCTACCGGTAGACTCCTTCCATAATCTGGACATGGTTATGACTAGCGCCAAGAAACTCCTAGATCGCATAAAGATGGTACCTGTGGGCAAGAACTCTGCAAAGCTCAAGAAACATGTCAAAGCACTTCGAGACCAGGGTGGAACTGCACTGGGGCCGACTGTAGGAATGGCCTACGTTTTGGCAAAACATCGCAATGTTGACAGAGTTGTTCTCTTGACTGATGGTCTTGCGAATGAAGGAATTGGCGCGCTTGAGGGCTATCAGGTCACTCCCGCAACCAATTACTACGAGAACATGGGTCACATGTATCGGGAGATTGGCACAGCCTTAGATGTCGTGGGTATCGCATCCATTTCAGGAATGGAACTGAAGACACTGGGTCTTCTACCGGAGGCCACAGGCGGTCAAATGTACTACGTGAAGCCGAATGAACTCGACAGGAGTCTATCCGATCTAGCTGGGGCTTCGCTCCTTGGTCGCGATGTTGAAGTCAAGCTAATCACTCCACTCGGTGTTAAGATCAAAGATGCATCCGGTGTTTCAAGAGCAGTAATCGAGGATTTCCGAAAGAAGAGTGAGGGCAGGATTGGAGTGGTTGGTGAGAATCACGAACTCTACTTCCATGTAGAGCCTGAGGGTGAGCTTAAGGTCGATGAGATTCCAGTGCAAGTTCAAGTGACTTACACAGATGAAGAGGGAGCAAGACGTGTGCGGGCTGTGACTACCAATCTGAAGGTTGCTAAGAATGAGGCTGAAATATTCGAAACTCTTGATCCGACAGTTGGAGCCACATTTGTAACTCAGAAGGCTGGAGAAGACGCATTCCGCGGTGACAGAGCTAGGGGTAAGAGCCGCATCACCGCGTTTAGAGGCGCATTGAAGAAGAGAGCTGGAGCCGCACCAAAAGCCGTTCAGTCAAAGCTCAATAAGGTTGAGTCAGCGCTGGCGTCCGAGGAAGCCGAGATGGAGCGCCAAGAGATGCAGATGAGAGAGGTTTCTGAAGCGGCCCCCTCAGCTGCAGCGGACGAAGTGTCAACTCTGAACTTGGCACAGATGAAACGCAGCTCAAAGGACCTCTTTGAGGATGAGGAGTAGTTTCTTTCCTGTGACGAGATGTTGCTTCTCCTCGTCACAGGCACCTCCCTCATTTCGGGACATTCGGTTTGGTAATATACGGAGTCTTATTTTCCCCTCCGAAACATGAAACGAGCGTGCAATTGCGCAAAACGTCGTTATAACGCAGAGCACATCATCACAACTCTCAAATAGCAAACTGCGGCGTAGAGAGTGCAAAAAGGATAACTCCAGCGGGGATTCTATAGTTTGATAACCCAAGAGAAACTTCAATCGATTCTTTCTAAGCTGAAAGCCCAAGAAGGAATCAGAGGCGTGGTAGTAACAACAATGGAGGGTCTCCCGTTGAGCAGTGACTTGGATGCAGCAACAACTGAGAATGTAGCAGCAATCATAACCTCTCTCGTCGGCAAGGCACTTGATGCCGTGAATGAGATGAAAGAGGGGACACTGTCATTCCTGACTCTCGATACGTCGCAGGGTCAAATCAACATTGCACCGAACGAGAAAGAGGGTTTGATACTAGTAGTCCTCAAATAGAATGAAGTGAAGGAGTGTATTAGCATGAGCGATCCAAAAGCTTTCGACAGGATTCTGACCGAGATAATTCGTCAAGATAAGGGAATCAAGAAGGTGATTCTCGTTGATAGAACAGGACTCACAATAGCCAACGTCAGTAAGCTGAGCTATTACCCAGTCGATGTGGATTCCATCGGTGCGATTGCTAGTGCGGTGTTTGCTGCAAGTGAGGAGCAAGGTAATAATCTTCAGATTGGAACGCTGGAGATAGTCACTTCCGAATTTTCAGAAGGCAAGATCTTCGCCTCAGCATGCGGCAAGGGTGTTCTCTGTGTTGTATCTGAAGCTGAGGTCAACATAGGCCTGATCCGCCTTGTGATGAAGAAGCAGGGCGCACAGTTAGCTGAGGAACTTGACAAATTCTTGGCAGTAGAGGCATCCGCACCAGCTAAGGACCGTGAGCTTGATGAGGAAGACTTGAAGTCTGCTTTGGCCGAGCTTGAGCGCGTGTAGGAATGTCCATACTTCTACCTGTATTAGGGGCTAAGGCGTTTGTCGTGCCACAAAGCCTTTTATGAGACTTGAATGTAATTCCATTTAACCTCCCAAGGCAGGGCATCCGGTAGGTGAACCTGAGGCTGACCTGGGACATCAACGATTCGTTCAAGGTGTTAGAACATTGAGGAAGGACGACAAGGGACGCATACATCTCAAGCTAGTCTTTTACGGGCCATCCCTTGGAGGTAAAACAACCGCGCTTCGTTGGCTCTATGGAAAAGTTGAGGGCCTGCAGAAGGGGGAGTTCACTGCCATCGAAGACGAAACCAATCGCACGCTCTTCTTCGACTACGTTCCGATGAGTGCGGGTGGCCGTGTGCTATTTGACGTGTTTACAGTCGCAGGTCAGAAGCGGCACAGACATCAGCGAAAAGTGGTTCTCCAAGGCACTGACGGCATTTTGTTTGTTGCAGACTCTGCTCCTGACCAGAGAGATGAGAACATGGAAAGCTTTGAGGAGCTCAAGCTTTTCCTGGGCGACTCATTGGGACGTGAGGTTCCTATAGTAGTCATGCTGAACAAACGGGATTTACCAAACAGGATGTCCCGTGATGAGATGCTGGATCTCCTGGGACTAGGCGGCAATGTGCCAATATACGAAACAATCGCTGTTCAGGGCGTGGGAGTTAAAAGAGCGTTTCAAGCAATAGCGCGAGAGGTCATTCTGAAACGTATGTACAAGTAAGGTGAGGCGAGATGACTGAAACACGCGGTGACACACTCGAAGGCGTTTTGAACGAGCTACAGGGCAGCATTCCTGAGATTGAAGCTTGCGCTATAGTGAGTGTAGAGGGGCTTCCTATTGTTTCGGCTTTGCCACCAGACGTTGATGAGGCTAAGGTTGCTGCTATGACCGCTGCGATGCTCACACTCGGTGAAAAGGCTGCGATTGAACTTGGAAAGGGAACCCTTGAGCAGGTCAATGTTAAAGGTATAGATGGATGGCTGCTAGTCGTTTCCGCAGGATTGAACGCATGCCTGACAGTATCGACCACAGCCAATGCGAAGCTCGGGCTTATCTTTCTCGACATGAAACGCGCGGCTGACAAGATTGCGCTCATGATCTAGCACTAGTACATATGATTCTCCAGCACCAAGCTAATTAGAGCAATCAGACAAACATCTTACAGCGGAGTGATTATCCATTTGAATTTCGCCGGCCCCGTGTACAGACTCTACGAGTTCTTTCTTTATCGGCAGTTGAAAAAAGAGAATGCTCCACGACACGTCGGAATCATACTAGATGGTAATCGTCGTTATGCTCGGCAGCACGGGTATGATGTTCCATGGATTGGCCATCACAAGGGCGGACAGAAAGTCATGGAAGTCCTAAAGATCCTCTGGGAGGCCGGAGTTAAGGTATGCACGCTTTATGCATTCTCCGTGGAAAACTTTGAGAGGAGTAAGGGCGAAGTCACAGAAATCATGGATATTCTTAAGGAGAAGTTTGCTGAGGTTGTTGATAACCCCGATATTCAGCGCTACAAGGTGCGAATCAGAGCAATTGGAAGGATGGACCTTCTCCCTGAGGAGCTACAGGTAGTAATC
>DAOWNS010000002.1 GCA_030642465.1 Candidatus Thorarchaeota archaeon
ACCTCCTTGAAGCCGGCAGTGATGATCACAAGTGCCGTCACACCTTTCTTGCCACATTCTTCCACCACAGGAAGCACGAATCTGGCAGGGATTACAATGACAGCAACATCCACACGTCCAGCAATGTTACTTACAGACCTGTAGACTTTAAGTCCGAGAATTTTCTCGGATTTTGGATTAACGGGGTATATTCTGCCCTCGTAGCCGCTATCAATGATGTTGCGCACAACCGAGTTGCCGAGCTTTCCTTTCGTGGATGATGCGCCAATTACTGCGATAGATTTGGGATTAAACAGCGTTTCAATGGCTTTCTGTCGGTCCACGGTCAGGCGATCCCTCTCCTGCTGGTGATTGTTCTTGTGTGCTAAATGAAAGGGATATAACTCCTGCCTTACGAACCAAGAAGTTCCGGTCCATTCTGACCCTCGACCTAGTATTACTTACAATGATATTCAGGTATGACCCTGACATGACTCAGGTGATACCCATCAAATTAGTAACCCTTCACGTTCCCGAAACTTATGTAGATGGTTTGGAGAAGCTCGTTCAAAGCAATCTCTACCCGAACAGATCCGAAGCAATCAGAATTGCTATCCGCGATCTGTTGAAGCGTGAGCTGTGGGGCACATAGAGCACCTCACGGCTCCTTCCCTCCTTTTGGCATGCTAAATTTCATTGACTACATCCAGCCCAGATTATGCAGTAGCAGGTTGTGGATGCCGTAAAACCGGCTAACAGTGAATTCACTTCTTCTGGACTATGTTTCTTGAGCTCAGAAGGTTCGTTTGTGCAAGAAAGCTTCATATCGATTGAAAGCAGAAATCGGAATATCGGACCGGGAGTGTGCTACTATAAGGCCAAAGGTGTCTGAAATGAAACTGGGCTCATCAGCTCTAGCAGGAGCCAGCAGTGGTTCATCGCGCCTCGTTAAGGGTTGCCCATGTTACAGGGAATTCGGCGATGAGAAGGTCTGCCTGAACAACGATGACGTGCTGCCCATCATCTCGATATCAGTTGACCCATCGTTCTTCGCCGAGTCAAAGTCGCCGGAAGAACTTCTCAAGTTCAAGAGTAGTAGGAATGACATGTGTTACCTGTTGGTTTTCCTCGACGAAACAGACGATAAGGTGTATTGTGTCAGTCAAGGCCAGCGAATACGAATCAACAAATGTGATGTGAAATCCTCTGATGTTCTTGATGCATTGCAGTTCGTCACATCAACAGAACAGTCTAGTGACGGCGTCGTATGTTCTGATTGTCTTTACAAATATCTGATAATGAATACTGAAGTCTTCGCGGATCGGCTCAATGAAACTGAACGGGGAGAAATAATCGCAGCGTATGTGAAAAACCTGGCCGTGAAGATGGCCATGGATCTCGAGGAAACAGCTGAAGAAGCTGTGCTGGATGAGGGAGTGGATCCCATTGAGCTTGTTGAGAACCACATTAGGGACCTCATGAAGCAACGGAGTGAATGGGCGTCACGAATAGATGACATGAAGAAGGAGGGAGCCAGCGAAGAGCTCATCGAGCTTATGGAACATTACAAGCTCCTCGCAAGACTCGAAACTGTATTTCTCTTTCAGGTGATAACTCTAAGCCAAGCTCCGGATCAAGTCGTTTCTCTGGGAATCCTGAAGTTCATGGTCGAGGTTGCTGGGAGAGTGGTACGCCTAAACAACGAAATCCGCGAAAAGTCACATACGGTAGTTGAAACAGACGGAATTCCAGAACAGGTGCAGCAGCTATTTGAAATTCACTCTGATAAGCGGAAGCGTACTGAGCATCGATTTAGCAATCTTCTCAGAGCCCTCAGCCAGATTCGAACATAGCACGGCAAATCCTATAACATGACTTTGCTTTCTTTTTTCTACTAACTACTTGAAATCGTGGAATAAGCAGAATCACAACATGGAGCTGTGTATAGTGACGATTGGTGGAAGCCAAGAGAGTGATCGCCAAGGCACAATTAGACTGATCAGGGGATGCCCCTGCTTCAAGGTTTTTGGCGATGAAAAGCTCTGTGTGAATGACGATTCAGTTCTAGAAGTAGATGTCATCGATGTAGACGTTTCCTTGTTTGGACTTGCACGCTCCAAGGAAGACATGGACGAAGAACGAAGTGAAGATAATAGTATTTGCTATGCTTCGGTGTACATTGATGAGATTACAAATCGAGTGTATTGCATATCGCAAGGATGGGTTCTCCGTATTCATGGCAGGGATGTTCCTGCTAGTGACATAGAGGATGCTCTTCAGTTCATGTCCACGAAGGATTTGACCGCAAGTATGGAAATATGTAGTGATTGTCTATACAAATTCATACTGACGCTAAGTGATACATTTGCCGACACCATGACTAAGCAGGAGAAGGCAGACGAGATCAAGAGGTATGTCGACAAATTCTCGCTGATGATTGCCGTCAAGCACAGCAATATGGACGAGATGATGAAATCCATTGGTAGTGAGGATGACATCGAGGAAGGTGTTGACTCCTTCGCTTTTTTGCGGAGCTATCTTGTGCAGCTCCTAGAGCAGCAAGATTATTGGTTGAATATTCACCATGAACTCAACAATGAAAAAGCTGATGATTGGCTAATCGAGTTGGCGCAGATGAGAGAGCTTCTAGCCAGAATGGAATTCCAGTTTTACAGCCAAACCCTGCAACTCACAGACATCGCAGACTTCAACCTCCTGATTAAGATGCTACAATTCATCCTGAAGACCTCAGATGAAATACTGATATTGAACGAGCGTATCCATACTGAGATTCGGTCCAAGCGCTTTGTGGACCTAGTGAAGGATGATGAGAGATTTAAGCATCTTGAGGCATACGGGGAGAAAAGCCGGACCGTAGAGCATAACTTCAGCAACATCCTGCAGATCCTTAGCCGGCTCTAGGCTCTTGAATTCTGATTTTTGAACAGTTATTCGACAGGTCCAAACTTTTTGACAAGCCATTGTACACAACGGCCAATTGCCTTGCTTATTGACACGCGGGGTTGCCACCCAAGGGATATCAGCAGACTTGTATCAATGTCTGTACAGGCTATGTCACCAGGCCATCCTCGCTCGCCTCCAGCGTATTCAATTTGTGTATCGAGAAGGCCAAGTTCAGCAATCACAATCTGAGCGATTCGAGAAACCTTGAGTCTCTCGCCAGATGCAACGTTTACCGGATTGAATCCGCTTTGCAGGTTTGTTGCCAGAAGAATAGCCGCTTCGACTGCGTCTGTCACATATAGGTAGGATTTCTCTTGTTCCCCATTCCCAAGAACATCAAGAATTGTGGAATCCCGTTTGAGACTCCTGTAGAAGTCGTAGATTACTCCGTGAACGAGCCTGGACCCAATGACATTCGCGAGTCTGAGGCTGATTGACGTGAAATCGTAGAGCGTAGAGTAGGATGAGAGATACATCTCAATGGCACCCTTGGCGGCTCCATAGTTGCTTATCGGCCGGAATGCAGTACTCTCAGGAGTGGGTAGCACTTCCGTTTCACCGTAGACAGTGCCGCCAGAAGAGGCGAAGACCACACGATTGACATCAGATTTGCGCATGACTTCGAGTAGCTTCATGGTTCCGACCACATTAACTTCGAAATCCCAATATGGAAGCTCTGTGCTGAGTCGAACATCCGGTTGTGCGGCGAAATGATAGACCGTGTGGACACCCTCGATGGCTGCTTTGACGACTGTTTCTGACGATATTCGTCCCTCAATGAACGTGAAGCGCTTGTTATCAACATGAACAGCAAGATTGTCCATTGAACCGGTTGAAAGATCATCTAACACAACCACCTCATGCGTGTCAATCAACCTGTCAACAAGGTGGCTACCCAAGAAGCCAGCCCCACCAGTAATGAGCACCCGGTTCAATTCTCTTCAATCCTGCTGGCGCACACGACTGGGCGGTTTCATAAGTGTTGCTAGACGGAGAAGCGAACATCAGAGAGAATCGCCTCAAGGAAACCAATTGCGGTGGGTTCAGCGGTGGTTTCATTCCAGGTTTCTGCAAACTCTCGATATATGGCTAAATCCTCAAGCGCTTCTATGCACATCTCAACTAATTCCTGCTCTGTGACTTCGCTGCCCTTGCCGATTCCAGGACAGATGTCCTTCATCGAGCTGAAACCCCACTTTGCGATTCCAGCCACATCACGGAATACAAATGGGAAGGTCCTACAAACGAATGGTCGAATCGGATGTATCATGCACTGGTTGTCCTTGAGAAAGATACAGTCACCGGACTCCATCTTCCGCAGCGCCATGTAAGCCTTGCCAGATTCGGTCTTCAATAGCGGAGTATCACGCAGACCCTTTGGGGTGTTTCCGTTTTCTGGAAGAACATAGAAGTCCAGGGCACGCAATAGATCTGAAGCTGTCATCCCTAGTGTCGAAGAGAAACGGGCTACATCCCTGCCAGTTACAGTGACAATCAGCTCCTTCTGCCTGCAGCATTCGCCGCACTTGATACATTCAAAGCGCACAAGATTCTCGCCACTCTCTTGCGTTTCATGGTTCTTCTCAGACACTGCAGGTCACTGCCTACTTCAATGAGGGCAAGTACTCTTTGAGCTTAGTGATGCCTTCCTGAATATCGGACATTGAAGCTGAGTATGAGAATCTAAGATGTGAGTCGTACGCGTTCCCAAATGCAACCCCCGGGGTCCCTACAACACCAACCTTCTTCAGAAGTAATTCGGCAAGGGTCGAACTGCTAAGGTTGTATTCACTGAAATCGGGAAACACGTAGAAGGCTCCTTTCGGGGAAATGCAACTAACTCCGTCCATATTCAAGAACAACTGTGTGATGACATCTCGGCGCTTTTGATATGCAATCCTCATCTTTTCGATTGAGGTTTGGTCCCCTTTTAGAGCTTCTACAGCAGCTATCTGCGAAAAATCTGCAGCACAAGAGGTCGTGTTCTGCTGTATTCGGATCATGTTGTCTATCGTCTTCGGATTACCTATAGCATAGCCCAACCGCCATCCAGTCATCGCGTATGATTTTGAGAACCCGTTGATAATCAGGCTCCGCTTCATGTTTGGGTCGACGTCAAGCATAGATGCCTGACGGAAGCCATCATAGACCAGTGACTCGTAGATTTCATCGCTGAAAACTACAAAGTCATGATCGCAGGCTAGATCATAAATAATTTTGAGGTGCTCCTTTGTCAACACCCCGCCTGTTGGATTCGACGGACTGTTGATGATCAGTGCAGTTACTGTTCTCGTCATGGCGCTCTTGAGAGCCTCTTCATCAAGCTGGAAGTCCGGACTCATTGAAACATCTACGGGTTTAGCTCCAACCATGCGTATCATAACGCGGTAGGTTGGCCAAGCAGGCGATAGACATAGAACCTCATCGCCACTATCGATGGCGGCCATGATTCCGCTGAACAGAGCCAGTTTGGCTCCGGGTGTAACAATAACATTCTTTTGGCCATCGATTTTGATGTTTCGCTGATTGTAGTAATCGGCTATGGCGTCGAGAAGCGGAGGAGCTCCGCGAGAAGAAACATACTTGGTGTGCCCTTCGTTGAGTGCCTTTATTCCTGCGTCCACCACATTCGCAGGAGTGGGAAAGTCGGGCTCCCCCACCTCTAAGTGGTAAATCTTGTGGCCCTTAGCTTCGCGTTTTTTTGCGAGTTCAAACATCCTTAAGGTGCCAGAAGCAGGAATGCGTTCCATAATGTGTGAAGTCCAATCCAATTCAGTTCACCATTTTGTTGACGCTGCTAGTTCACAAACCTTGAGAACAATTCTATACTATACAAGGGGATTATATTATTTCCGGGGAGGGAGTTGATCTTTCAAGATGTCCAAGATTTTCTGTTTCTGATACTCAGTTCCACGAACCATAATTCGATCGATTAGCGCTTCTCCCAGACCCAACTCATATGCCTTGACTATGTAGGGAACTTCGAAAGGATCTATCCCCACAAGGTCACAGCAGAAGGTATCAACTGCGACAGGGTCTGTGCCTACAACAACACCTCCAACCTTGGCAACCTGTCCCGTTTCTCGCTGCCCTACTGCAATCTCTGTCAAATCAACAACTGTCAAATCTGGCCTGAAAGCCTGAAGAAGATCGACCAGAGCATCATCGATGCGGTCGTGATAGATCGACTTGTCAACCTCAGGCAGCAGTCCAAAGAGATTCTTCATACTGGCTCCAATGACTGTAACTCCAGGATTGACTTTCAGTGTTGCCGCATTGATTAGCATGCGAGACCCGGTCAGCAGAGTGGGCATGGGTTTGGTCTCAAATAGATGCCCAGCCATTTTCACAGGAGCCAAATCCGATTTTGAGAGGTTGACCAGGGTTGTTGTCTTTCCTTCAAGTGCATGAAATGAGGATTGCTGAAATGCATCTTCTGCGCTTCTGAGAGGATTGTCACTCTCCACGACTAGCACAGGGGCGAGAAACTTGAACAGACTGATAAGAGCACCAACTAGGTCTGAACTTGTGTTTCCTGCGAAATGAGGATTATAGATGGATGGCTTGATTATCACGCGGTCTATTGCGCCTTTCGGAGTGGGAGGAGCAAGGAGCTTGGAGAGAGCCTCTGAGAGGGATTCTCGTGGAGTCCTGCGTATGGCTACTGCAACCTCTGATGAGTAGTTCATGCCAAGATTGGGCTTGTGTCCAAGGCTTTAAGTGACTCTAAACCTCTCAGGACCCGTAAAATGAAAATTACTCCAGACGAAGCAGAGCGGTATTCGCGGATGCTTGCGCTCCACGATTTCAAAGAAGAAGACATGGAGTCCGTAAAAGGCACGAGGGTGGCGGTTGTCGGTGCGGGTGGACTTGGATGTCCGGCATTAAGGCTTCTAACTGCCATTGGCTTTGGTGTCATACGAATCGTGGACAGAGATGTAGTCGAACTATCCAATATTCAACGACAGACCATTTACAACACACAGGATATTGGAAAACCGAAGGCAGATATCGCGGCAGAAAACCTCGCGCTCTTGAACCCACACGTCAACTTCGAGCCCCTATGTATATCGATAGAGGGGAGCAATGCAAATGATATCCTGAAGGGCTGTGATATTATCGTTGATGGACTCGATTCGTTTCACTCCCGTCGTGCCGTGAACAAAGCCAGCCAATCGTTGGGCATCCCATACGTGTTTGCTGGAGCGGTAGAATACTACGCGAACTTGACAACGTTTGTACCAGGGGAAACAGGTTGCTTCTCATGCATTATGGGAAACGTGGAAGATAATCCGGAGAACAGCTGTGAAAAGATTGGGGTTACGCCTACGCTCCTCTCAATTGCTGCCGCAATCGAGGTGAGAGAAGCTGTCCTCTTGGCAACTGGGAAAGAAGCGCGGTTGAAGAACAGGTTAATGACCGTAGACATCAGCTCGTTGAGTTTCGATTTCTTTGACATCGCACGTGCTGAGAACTGCCCGACATGCTCAGTGAATCAAGTAGACAACATGGTTGTTCAAGATGGGCCGATTGTGACGGCTCTATGTTCGGGGACCTTCAACGTTTCTCCCATGAAGATCCTTCATCTCGACTTGAAATCAATCGAGAGTTTACTAACGAAAAAGTACAAGGTGGTTAGACAAGAGAAATTTCTGCTGATTGAAACTAGTAATGCAGAGAAAGTCACATTGTCAACTACGGGCACAGCAACCATTAGAGGTGTGGAAACACCGGAGGACGCCCTTTCGGTCTATCAGGACATTCTCCAGTAGCATGCTTCTATGTGCCAAAGAATAATCTTCTTGCCCTTCGCCTGCGCTCTTCCTCACTCTCATCAGATTCCGGGGGTGGCGGTGGAGGAGGCGGTTCGACGTCGGGCACTTCTTTGTCGACTTCATCAGGTGACTCAGCTTCTTCCTCAGCTGGCTCGGCTTCTGCTACATGTTCTTCAGAAGCAGGTGTAACAGTTGTTTCCGGGGGAGTAACCGCGCTCTCGTACTCACTCCATGTAAGACCAGATTCTGTCGATGGTGACTCGTCATCGACTTTTTCCTCAATCACATCAACATCCTCAGGTTCAGAGGAGGCTTCCGGTTCTGAAGATTCAGAAGCAAACGAGTCATGATCTTCAACTTCAGGTTCGATTGTCAGGGGACTTGGCTCACCTAGCTCGAATTCTGCTCCAAAGTCCCTTGAAGGCCCCTTAACCTGCATATCTTCAATTTCAGTATCATCTGTTCGCTCGAAGGCGTCGATGGACGTTGGTTCAACGGCTGAACTTTCCACGGGTTCTGGCTCAAATTTTGGTTCAGGAGTCAATTCCTCAGTGACCGGTGCTTCATCATCCGGAACAGTATCATCTTTTTCCTTAGTTGGCTCCTCATAATGCGTCGGCAATCTATCTGTCGGGTCAGCAGATTCCAGCAAATCATCCGGAGAATGACCACCCAGCGACTCTCCGAAGGTAAGACCCAATGTCGTGCTTAAACACGACTCACATCGCTTCGCAGCTGCAATCAATCCTTCGGAGATGAACTCCTGCAGATTCTTGGCTTTGTCTTCATGCCGCGCTGACCATCTTACGAAGGAGTCTACCATCCTGAGTGCATCACGGACTCCGAGCCAATAGGTTTCATCTTTTTCATCTGAGCTCACGTATGACACCAACTACGTCTACTTAGGAATTAGAAAAAAGGGTTGCTATTACCTATGAAACCGGAGCTTCCTTGCTCCATGCTCCCTCTAGCATCCTGTTTTGAGTGACCTGCAATGAGCATTTGCCAATAAATGTGTGAGGAAGGTGGAACTAGTGAGCTTTGACAGATAGTATCTCTCCAACTATCTCATCCAGGAGAACAGCAATCTCGTTTCTCTTGAAATCATCCATCCCTGATCCAATTACGATAACACGTATCGGCACGCCGGCGCCGATTTCCTCTCGAATTTCATTTCTGTAGAGAGTTTCCATATCTGGATCCGCTTCCTTGAGAACAATGATTGCCCCGCTAGCACCGGCAAAAGTCACAGATAACAGGATATCAAGAGCTGAATGCTTTGGTGACATAAAGAGGGTTTTGACATCTGTCTTCTCAACGGTCACCGCGGCTGAACTAATCCGGATTCCATCAACTGCAACAACTTCTGTGCTCAGCACACTAAGTACACCCTCAAGCAGCTTATCATCAGGGCCCACAACTGTAATCTTGAATAGATAGCGTGGTTTCTTCTTCCTGCTCTTGGCTTTTTTTCGACGTTTTGTTTGTGCCATGCCAAATCACTGTCGCGTCTGTATCTCAGGTCTAGGCATTGATATGTCTTGTGTGGTTTGGGCAACGTCACTGGTGCCACAGGTTTTTTAGCGCCATCATTTGAGAGCACATGAGGGAGAAGAGGAGGTAGTATGACGAAGGAGAAACACCTGGTAATCATCGTTATTGGATTCATCCTTCTTGGGATGGGTACAGCGATGCTTGCTCTTAGCTCCACAGGTGAACAGACTGGGTTCGTTATTGTATTCCCGTTCGTCATCACCAATAGCTTGGGTCCTGTTGCTGAAGTAGTCATACTGATCATCACTCTGGGAATCGCTCTGTGGTTTGTAAAGGGGCTCGCATATCTGGTTCAAAAGGGAGGTTTCGAAAACGGCGCACGCCTACACCCTCGTTACCTCAGAGTAGACTCGCTATGCGCCCATTGCGAAAGCCCCCTACCATCACAAGCGTCCTTCTGCCCCACTTGCGGTAGACCCATTGATGGAGTGCAGAAGAGCTTCGAAAACGAGAGCTAGCGGGCTATCAGGAAGGAGCCAGATGCAAGACGAAATCAGACCTGTGGGAATTGACGACGTGGCCGCAGTGAAAACCATCGAGGACAGTTGCTTCCCTAATCCTTGGGACATAGATGTTTTTGTCGCGCTAGCCGAGTCGGAAGGATGCATCACTCTGCGTAGAGGAAAGCAAGTACTCATGCGTGTCATCGAGAGTAACGGTAGTGTGGTTGCGTATATCGTCTGGGAGGATTGTCCAAGTACTCACAAAGGCAGAGTGCTGAATATCGCTGTCAGGAAGAATCTGCAGAGAATGGATTTGGGCAGGAGTCTACTCCAATACGTGTTTGACTCGTTGACTGAGAGAGGGATCAAAACAGTCGTCCTTGAGGTCCGTGAGGGTAACTTGGCTGCGCACCGGCTCTATGAGAGGATGGGGATGGAGGAGTCGGGTAGAGTACCCAACTACTACGATGATGAAGACGCCATCATCTACTCCATCACGCTTTGACTATTGAACTCGATTGCGTACAAGCTGAGGACCTATGACATCGTGGTAAAGGCTCAAGTAAGCCTCGTCCGTGGATACAACGCCAAGCGGAAAGTCAGAATCTTCCGCCCCGCCTATAAAGACTTCACGGTCATCTGCAATCGCAAAGAGCACAGGCGTTTTTACGTGCCAGATTCGCCAACCGTGTAAATCCTCAAGCGTTGGTTCCAGTTCGTCTGTGTCCGGTACAATGAGCACTCTTCGCTTCGGTGCTTTTATCCTACTCAGTTTCTTCATATCCAAACATTCAACGTCCAGAATGGAAACGACAACAGATTCTTCAGCCCTCTGCACCATGTCCATGATGTAAGCACAGGTTTCATCCAAACCTGTCAGATACCATGTTTTCTCTGCTGAAACCTTCAACAATCCTTCACCAGCTTTGCGAACTGCATCCATAGTTTCCACGGTCTTCTTGATAGATTCTGTCAAATCGGCTGATGTTTCTTCTACTTGTTTGTGCAAAGATGTTGCTTGTTTCTTCTGGTTAGTCGACCAGCGAGTCATAATTTTGTCAGCGGAGGTAGTCATCTTGTTGAACACTTCACCGCGCGTCTGTGACAGGGCTGCTGTTGTTTCTTCAGATTCATTAGTTGCTTTCGTCCCTGCACTGGTAACCTGCAGTGTTTTTGCTGCAGAGTCATTTCGCACAGATTCAATTAGTGCATGCGATTCAGTACTGAAACTCGCTTTTAGATCCAGGCCAATCGACTCGAACTTCCTAGATGCGTATTGATTGGCTAAGACCACACTCTGTTGAGTATTCTCAAATGCGGAATCACGAACTTTAGTCACATTCATTGACACCCGCTCCACGAACTCCTTGAATTCAGTGGCGGCGGATTCAGCAGACCTTTCACACTCCGAGAAACTTCCAGTCAAATTGCCTGTTACCTCGCTAAAATCCTTCGATGCATTGCTTACTGCTTGCTTGAGAGAACTATCCACGATGTCTGAAACGAGCTCTGGCAAATCAGACAAGCTCTCCTCACCCTGTTTTAGTGCAAGAGTGCTGGCGTTACCAAATGTTGTAGCGTGTTCTCGGAAGGTATTCTCCGCCTTCTGGAAGAGCGAAACCCCTGTTTCTTCAAGTACTTCCAGATTCTCACGATTCGTTTCTGCAAGGGTCTTCGCCGCATTGTTGGCTGCCCGGGTGATTTGCTGTTGAACAGCCAGCAAGTCATTGTTGAGGCTGTCGCCAAGTATTGTAACGGAATCAGCTATGTTCGACAACCCGGAATCAACCCTTGCAGCAGCCCCCTCAAATGCCTGACTGACTTCGGTCCTATGGCTCTCTATTGCCTCCGATATCTCAGCCTTCACAGCATTCCTTCCTCGTAATCCAACCTTCTCAGACTTCGCTAGATTAGTTTGAAGCGCCTCAACCTTACGGGAGGACTCGGTGGTTATGGTCGTTGATAGTGAATCGAACTTCTTGCTCGTGCTCGCGATAAGCCTTTGATGGGAATCTATGTGCTCTGTGAAGTAAGAGTCTGCTACGTCCCTGACAAGCTTTGTTCCCCGCTCCAGATCGGTCGTAGTTGCTTCACTGAGATTCGAAAGCTGACCAGTGAGGTTTGTCTTAGCCGTCGTAAGTGCTTCTATGAATTCCTCGGAGAACTCAGCTAGGTCGTCATTGATTTCCTGAATCGTATCTGTTTCAATGCGCTCTAGCGATTCCTGCATTTCATTTGTCGCGCTTTCAAGCTGAGCTACCGTGCCCATTATGGAGGAGGACATCTCCAGTCGTTTCTCCTTGGCAAGCCCTTCAAGGGTCTTGCGCATTTCACTCGCTGAATCTCGGAGATTCTCTATGCGTTGAGTCATCTCGGAGGAATATCCGACTTGGAGCTTCTCAGAATCGTCTCGAAGGGTATTCATTTCAGCATTCAGAGCTGCATTGAACTCAGTGTGTGTGGATGCTATGAAATCGCGAGTTTCGACTATCTGACTTGCAACAAGTCCTCCGAAAGCAGCTTCCAATCCTTGAGTCATGTTGATGAACAGCCTTGAGATGTCCTCAACCTGCATGTGGAACTCCTTTCGAATCTCAGACGCATGGAAATCAATTCTGGTCATCTGGTCTTCCATCATGGTGTCAATTTCTTGCCGCGCTCGCTCCACACTCGAACTCAAGGACTTAACAGATTGACTGACTCGTTCATCGAATTTCGTATTCAATCCTTCATAGAGCGCTCCCGCTCCAGTGACGTACTTATCCGCTATCGAGGAGAAACGTGTAGTGACTCCCCCAAGCTTTGCATCAATGTCTTTCTCGAATTTGTGTGCGCTTTTATTGATGCCAGTGAGGATTGTTTCACTCTTAGTGCCTGCTGATGTTGTAACTGCACCAAGGGAAGATTTGACTTCGTTGGACATCTTCTCGGTCAATGTGTCTACTTCAGCAAGTTTGCCGTCAAAAACCTCGACCGCCTCTTTGCTAGCTTTCGCTGTTTTCCTTCCAATTGATCGTCCCGTTTTGGCGGACCATCTGTTCAGGTCTTCGCGTAGCTTGTCAGTTGCGACCTCAAGAGTAGTTTCGTCCTCCTCAAGCGCGCTGCGGAATAGGCCCATCATCGATATTCTGGTATCGTCGAGATGCTTGGCGAACTCACTGTCAATCGCTACAGCCAAGCTCTGGAGTGTACCATACTCCTCGCTAACAATGGTTCGCATCTTGTCAAGATAGGCTACAAGTGTATTCCTATTTGCGTCCAAGTAGTTTCGCTCTGTCAGTGACACCTGCTCGAATTGGGCAGTCATGGATTGGGATGCAACATCCATAATGCCTCTGACATCCGTTTTCCAGGAGTCAATGTGGTCAGTAGCAGATTCGGTGACTTTGAATGCATCGAGAATCGTTGTGCGAGTTAGTTCCGCCTGCTCGTTCGACATCAATCTTGTTTGATTAATCAGAGAGTTGAGTGAGTCGTGAGCAACCCTTGATGCTTGACTGAGATCTTTATCTAACTGACCAAAGGATGCAGTCAATGAATCTGCTGCAGAACCGAGATTTACAAGAGTCTTATCAGTGGCGCCGAGAACCTGTGAGCTTGTCCTCTGAGACACATCAATGGATACACTCTGAATTGCCTTCTCTGAGTCCGTGAGTGCAGTGGAAACCGCGTTCTTTGCCATCTTGATGATCGCTTGGACTTTCTTATCGAAATCCGATAGTGCAGTCAGTGAGGATGCACGTTCTCGTTTAACGCCCTTGTCAAAGTCGCGGGATATCACCTTGAATTCCCGTTTAAGTTGAATCTGGCTCTTATCCAGTTCAGCTTGAAGGGCCGCCAGCTGTGTCCCCAGAGTGTCATCAAGACTGGTGTCCAGCTCGTTCAGTGCTTCTTCGATGTTCTGTGAGTATCCAGTCAAGACATTGGTAGCAGTATCGATGACTATCTCTACCTGACTCTGCACAGTTTGAAGCATTTTGTTTTCGTAATCCTCTAGGATTGCCATTGTGCGTTCACTTGCGGCATTGTGCGTGTCCATAATTTCAGTGGCTGATTGCTCAGTTTGTTGAACCTGATTTTCCAGGACACTAAGAGAGACATTCGCTAAACCTTCGACATTCTCAACCACAGAGCTAAGTTCACCAGTCATGGAGAGTACTGCGGGAACCGGTCTGAAAATCGGCACCACACCCTCGACCTTAACAACAAAACCCTTGGTTTCTAATCTACTCAGAGTGCGATTCACTCTGGGAAGTTTCTCGCCCGAAATCATGGCGACCGCACCAGGTGTCATGTTCCCGCCCAAGTAAATGGGCAGCATAACCTTGGCTTCAAGGTCCGATAGACCTAGATTCGCCTTCAAAACAGGCATATATTCTAAAACTGCATTTTCAGTCAAATTGCATCCCATCCATTGACAGTCCAGAACGTAGAGTCTGAACTGCACTACCTAGTTACTAATCTCACCCGATTTCAGCTTGGAGCTCACAATGAAGGCCTTCTCAATGTCATCCACAAAGAGAGGTTTTCGATTCTCATCGATAATGACCTCAGCATGAATGTTTACGGTGTTTTCAGATGTTTCCACATCAAGAGCGTCAAAACAACCAGAGAGTTTGCCTTTTACGGACTTTATACTCTCAACAGTGCTCTCAACATCAATCGCGATACTGAGTATCCACCAGTTTAGAGTTACATCCTTGACCTCTGATTTCAAGTCATAGTACTTTGAGAACAAGTCTGCGTAGAGCTTTAACACCTCAAGGCTACTGATCTTTATGTGCACGGGATTCATTACAACTATGCCGCGAGCGAAATCAAAGTGGAAAAGCAAGCCGTCGCCGGCAAGAAGCATAACATTGCTTCTCTGAATTGAGGCCGACTTGGACCATGTTCGCTTGAATTTCGTTGTGAAGTGTCTAATCGAACTCACACGCAGTGCGGTGAGGAAATCCTTGATTGGAAGCCTGCGGTCAATCATTCGACGTCCTTTCCGCTCCGTAATGAATCTCTGGACATGGTTGAGATATTGGCTGTAACAGAAGCTCGGAAGGTCCTCCGGCTCAACACCCAGTTCAATCAGCATGTTTAGGAAATTCCTATCTTTGCATGAAGGACGCACTGTGCAGCTTAGTCGGTCCTCTTGACACACGCGACACTTGTCTTCGTGCAAACCCATTAGCTCCTTGGCTAGCTGATTGTCAGCCGTTGCATCCAACAAGTCCATTCTAGTGGCAAGGTCCGAGTTATGCTTCTTCAGTTTCATTTTAGTCTTCAACCCGCTGCTTAAAGATAGTCCAGTAGTACCATGACCAACATGGTTAACGCTCGTTGGCGACCCAAACAGTCGCGAGCAAGATTCAATTGCGCATCTGTGCTTTCAATGAAATAAAGTTATGCGCGTGGTCACCATGAATGAGGCGGTTCATCCAAGTAAATGCGAGTGTTGGGAGCATATCTGAGGTATTTTCCTCCAAATGCAACAGAGAAAGTCCTAATCTTATCTGGAAACTTCCTTTAGCTTGGTCGACCAGGTACGGATTTCACTGTTGAGTCGTGCAATGTCATTCTCGTTCAAAGTTGCAGTTGGTGGGTATGATTTGAGCTCCCTCGCTCTCTTGCCAAACTGGAACAAGACAGGAGTACCTCCACTGATTATTGTGGTCAATTTGTCCCGAACGTCCTCCAATGCATCAGCCATTTCAACAGCTTCAGTCGCAGGGGACACTTTTTCAAGGAGATGCTTCATGATTCCATCGATTGTACCGGGGAGCACTACTTCTTCACTCACAGGCGGAGTCTTCTTTTCAGGCTCCTTGCGTTTTGGGGCTTTCGAACCTTTCTTAGTTGTCTTCGTTGTAGATGGAGCTTCAGCAGGCTTACTGCTCACTTGTGAAACAGTTTCAACAACCCTGCTAATCTCTTCAACTGATTTATTGTATTTCCGTTCGATATCATCAAGCTGCCGAACGATGATGCTAACTATCTCACGCGTTTCATCAAATGTTCCGGAGAGGTCCTGTATCTTGTCTTCTAGGGATGAAAGACCTGCAACATACTGCTGAAGGTCGTCAATCTTCTTCTCCAATGTTTCAAGATTGCGCCCAGAGCCAATGTCATCAATGACCTTACTGATGTTTGACACGGAGCTTGATACTGCCTCAACCTTTTTTCCAAGCTCGCCCAAGGCATTGGAATCTTTAATCTCCGCCAGTCCCGAATCCACGTCTTGAGAGGACACCAAAAGATCATCTATCTTCTTCAGAACGACCTCGTACTCCCTTGACTCGCCAATCGCAATGACATTCTTATCGATGCCACTGATTGAGGCAAGCAAATCATCAATCTTGGACACTGGAGCTAGTGTTTTCTTCATGTCCTTAACTTCTGCTTCGAGCGAGCTCATCTTCTTGACCATGTCCTTAACAGAAGAAACCACCTTCAGCTCGTTGACAATCATGGCTAGACTCTCAGCTAGTTTGTCAACTTTTTCCTCAAGATTGTTAGCGGTTGCGTCTTTTCCAGTGGGCATAGTGTCTCCTACCTGGGCGTGTGCGTACTGTGTGAATTGCGAGGCCTGTATTTAGACTTTCGGGAGAAGATTATGAAAACGCTAAACTGTCCTGTAGGGAACATCACGAATCGTTGTAAACCATGAATGCGTGAGAAGGAGCAGCTGAAGCCTATGCGCGCTTTGCTCGCACAACATCCAGGCCAAGACTCTCAAGCATCGGGAGTAGGTGCGCCTTTTGCTCAGCGTTTGTGCCTTTCCAATCGATAATGCCAGTCTTCACAGTTTCGCGCGACCTATTCATCATCTGAAGTACAACATCGCGAGTTAGGTCGGGTATTGCGTATTTTGGGGCCACATGACCAACATGCAAACCGCGCTCCAGAACTAGTTTGTTGAATTTGCTGGCGTAGTGTGTGCCCCCAAACCCAATAGCTGCCGTTTCTGCAAACGGGGCTCTTGCGCATTCGAGTGCTGCCGCAGCAACTGCACGCGCACCATCCTCGTGCCGCCAGTAGGCTTCATCGCTACCCAGTTCGACAAATAGCAGCGGAGTATTCATTGTAGTTGGCCCATGGTGCGTGACTTCCATTGTAACGTCGAAGGCATCCAGTTGACGATCTGCTTGTTCCTTGTAAAGCCGTTTCAGAGCGACTGAAACCAAAGAAGCTGTTGATACGGAGAGTTGTTGAGGATTGCCACCAAAAAGAGCCTGTTGGCCAAGGTTGCCTGTACTGTGCACCAGTAAGGCAGGTTGTCCGGATTTAGCTCTGTGGCGAGAACAGAAGATGAACGCTTCGGCATCAAAATGAGAGTCCAGATGATTGCAGAAGATCATGTCACGAGTGGAGGTAATCAGTAAGATTGAATCGTCCAATGATAGAATTGGATTACCCTCGAATGTATCTCCGGTTTCCATGAATCCATGTTCTTTAATCAGAACACTCCGAATCGTTTGGCTGGCAATATCTTTCTCCGATGTCACAAGGACTCGCAAGGTTGCGCACCTCAAGTCAGTTAACAACGCATCGTTCAAGTAGGGGCTCTAATCCTAGCTCATCGATTTTAATTGTGATTTTCTCTTCGAATGATTCCAGTATCTCGGATTCAATGCGCGTTCTGAACTCCTCAACCCGATCTATCTGTTTCTTAATGTCATCTCCAACCTTTAAGAGGTCATTCGAATGGTATTCCAAGTTCTTTGAAGCTTCGTTCAGACGCTCTGTGAGAATCGCACTTTTCTTGTAAACATCTGACCCTGCGAAAGTTCGACGCTTCTCGTCCAGTCCCTTTGCTTGCAGTTGAAGGTCGCTTATGGAGCCATTCTTTATGGCTTCAATCTCTTCAGACGCACGACGTGCCAGCCTATCCTTGAGTTTCAGCTTCCCTGTGTCAAGAGCTTTCTGCAGGCCGTCTAGACCCTCAATTAAACCGGGAGTGCCTTCTGGCTCCGCGATAATCGCAGTCAGAGGATCCTCGAAGTATTCGGCCAATGCCCTCTGCCCTGAAGGGGATATCCTTACACCGGTGTCACGCTGCATGAACTTCTTAACCTGCTTTTTCAAAGGGTTAAGCTTCATCCTGAGTAGCGCACCAATGTGCTCCGATTCCTCGTCCAGTGAGAGCAGCTCAGCAACATTGGATGTATCAGTGAATTCGTCGTACGCCTGCTCGGCGGCTGAATGCTCCTTCTTGGCAGTGGTAATCTTAAGCTGTATCTGACGAATCTGTTCCTCGAATCCCTCAGCACTGTAAGTCAATTCACTTAATGTTTGGATTCGGCCGCCAATGCGTTCCAAATCCTTGACCCAACTGAACTCGTAAAGCAACTTACTGAGGACCTTCATCTCCTTAGCAAGCTCCTTCATGTAGGTGTCAAGCATCTTGATTGTGTTCTTGTGCCTTTTATCCATCCTACGAATCCAACGAGCGCCAGCACCCCACAGCTCTTGGATAAAGCGTTGAATCTCCTCTTGCATAGCCTCAGTGCTTTCGTATGTGATATCGCTTTCAACATCGAAATCCTTGACAATGCTATCCAGCTTCATTGCGAATCGACTGGCAATTCCAATGGTTTCAGAGTCGTCTTTCGCACTATCTTCCAAGTCCCCCGCAATTGTCCCAACATCCTTGAGAGTTTGTTTTACATTTTTGTAGCTTTTCTCAGCACGTTTGATGAAGTCCTTAGACTGCGTTGCCAAACGCTTTCGATACCATTTGTCGAGCTGGTCGACATTAAGAGTAGTCACAGGGGAAGCTCACCTAATCGCGCCTCGATTTCTGAATACGCTTTATCAACTTTGCGACCTCGCGAAGATTGTATACCCGCTTGACCATCCTTATATCAAGACCAGAACCAAAGTAATATTGCATAGGAAAAGTGATCGGTCATGTCTGAGATACTAGAAACTGGCAGCCGACGTCCTAGGCTTGACCTCGCGTTTAACGTCGAGTGTACAAGCTGACGAAAAGGTCGCTTAGGTTTCTACATCAAACGCCTCAGCTTGATTGATTCCACCGGCAAAGACCGCCTACTGCTTCGGAATCCCGCCGGGTACAGAAGTGGCTTCTGGTCAACATTCAGAAGCGGCGGACAGGTCTTCTGTGGCATGTCCACGGAGGAGCAGTCTTATTCCGTGAAACGGAAGGAGTACAAGCAGAAACGGTTCGAACTGGCTCTGGAATACACTCCAGAGGGTCATGCAATCCCAATAGCCTTGTTCGATATCGCCCTTTGGACCTTCAACAGACCCTTTCTGTTGATGCGCTATCGGACGACGAACATAAGCGATTCGCCACTGGAAGACCTGAGGGTCTACAACCTGATGGACTTCGATATTGGCGGTCCGCCCAGCTATAGGGACGACATGGCCAGATTCGACCCTGAAACAGGCGTCATGCGGATCTGGGATGAAGCGCCACTCCACGTGGAACTGGCCTCAAAACCCAAGCCGACCGGTTGGGAGATATCGCCTCCGCTGAAGCTAAAGGTGACAGATACCTACCGCGACCTGAAAAACAACCTCGAACTGGGGCCAAGGGATGTTGCAGTCGCAGTGCAATGGAACCTTGGAACCCTTGACAAAGGCGAGAGCAAGTTCGTCGATGTCGTGATCTCATCGGGGATCAGCCACGAGGATGCGGAGGCTCTCATTCCAAAGGCATGGGAGCTCTTCAGCAAGAAGATGCAATGAAGCCGGCGTGTAAAGCAATGCAACACCGGCAGAGCACGAGGAGTCCCTCGATATCTTCATTGGACTGTCGGACACCAAAAAAAAGAAACGAGAAAGGGGAAACTCGATGGAGTCCCCTCTTTCTCAGTCTACATCAGATTCTTCGAGATATGCAGCCAGCATTCGCCCAGAGGGGGTTAGGCTTGCCTGCAATCCTCTGCACTGGGTATCGCCCCCAGCGAGCAGCCCCAAATCCATCAAAGCACGTAAGTTCCATTTCGCAGTCGAGTATGGAACAGCACTTCGTCGGGATAGCAGATCTGCAAGTCCAGTAACCGTTAGACGATGGTGCTCTAAAAGGTGGGCACTCATTTTCAAGACGGTCTTTTGAGTACTGCTCAACCTTAGGTCAGCTAACCGTAGGAATGATGCAGCAAGACTCTCAAAAGTAGGCTTGTCAGCAGGATGAGTGAACCGTTCAGAGACCTGATGGCCACTGGAGAACACATTCGCCTCGTTGGCTAATTTCACACTCACCTTTTGACTCTGCGACCCGACATCGATGGGCCGAGGTTGTGGTTTTACTTCCAAAACCCATTGTGTTTTCACCTCACTTTGTAAGTGTGTCGAATTCCCTCTCTTGTATTGATACTGAAGTTTTGTCAGGCGTGCTGTTGGCTTTTCGGACTGAAGTACTGCGGGCGAATTCGCTGCATCAACCTTCACCCCCCCATGGCAGCCTGCAACCTACATCATTTCATCAGGGATTGTGAGTCCCAGCTTTTTCAGCTTCCTAAACCCCGCACTATAGAGAGTCATGTGGTGCCGAATATCTTCTTCAGCATCAGCGAGAGATAAGAGGTAATGAAAAGCTTCATCGAGCCCCCCACCCTTGTACTCCTCCATCATGGTGGTTATGACATCACTCATGCCTCGCATGCTGTCCTGTATTCTTGTGCTCAAGTCAATCATTGACCGCACGGTCTCCTGCGACGCGGGGTCGGGCATATATGGCAAGAAATCCTCGAAAGCAACAGCAACCGATTTGCAGCTCTCAACACGCCCTGGAATCACCTCGCTGTACATGGAGTGCATCCAACCAATCCGCTCCTTGTCAGTAAGATCACGCAGATTCTCCGGGGAAAAGTATGCAGTCCATGGAGCAAACTCTGAGCTCTCGTAGGAAATCCAATCATCGAATGCCTTGAGGACCCGCCCCCAACCTTCTGAAGATTCAGACATACTCAATCAAACTATTATCACAGCAGTGGGAGATATAAACTAGAGCGCAAAAGCGAATGAGTGAGATGGACGAAAACATCCTTGACAGCATTCTGTTTCTTTTGAAAAATACGAAGGATTCGAGTGCTCTCGAGATTGTGGACAGGAGAACGGTAGGAGTCCTTGAAAGCTTGGGGACTGCCAGGGAATTAGATGACACATGGATTGTTTCAAGACGCAACCGTATTGCACTCGCGTTCAAGGCGGTGGCTCTTGGATCACCCATCGAAACGGTTGTTGAACTGCTGACTTGGAAAGACTTTGAAGGTTTCGTTGCGGAAATCCTGGAAGAGAATGAATTCCATTGTGTGGAGAGCTTCCGAAGAAGAGGTAACGGCGTCATTAAGGGCATGGAAATCGATGTCGTCGGCTTGAGAGGAAAGACCATCGTGTCCATAGATGCAAAGATGTGGGGGTTTAGATCAGGGAAATCCTCTGCACTTGCGCGCGCGGCGGAAAAGCAAAAGGAAAGAACCGCCCGATTGGCAAATCAAATTGACAGACTCGCACAAAAACTGAAACCCTTGCCCAACGGGGCCTATTCTCTTGTGCCAATCATTGTTACTTGGATGTTGGAGGATATCGAGTTCCATGAAGGCGTGCCGGTGATACCCATATTCAAGCTGAACTCATTCATTCTAGACCTTCAAGTGTATGATGGTATGTATGTCACCTTCGAAGGCGTCATGAAGACGTGATGATGGCAACAAGCCCTTATCCAATCTCACGGAGCCTGCCTGTAACAGTGTCCATCGTCACTATTTGAAACAGCAATTCCATGCTGACTCCTTCTTCTTGCGCTCTGGCTATTGCTGGGTAATTTCGCAGATTATGTTCCGTAGCCTGACCGATTGCAAGAACTCTATCTTCGACTGTCTTGGAAGTACCATCTTCAAATCGAAGTGCTTCTCGATGGAGTAGCTCAATCACAGGGCGCAGAAACGCCCCTTTCACCTCGTGTGGTTTCAAAGATGCCTGCCCTGCACCGCATGGCGGTTCTTCCTGGGTGAATCCCCCATGTTCAACTATCAGAATCCGTTTCTTACTGGCGTCTGTAGAAAGCCAGGCTGAAAAGAAATCATTCAGCTGCATTGTTTCGTCATCTGCACCAGTGTACTTGGAAACGTAGGCTCCAAGAGTTTGAATTGCATAGGGTACTCCGACTGGAGTTGAAGGAGGATGAACACGCGAGTCTGAGCATAGCAGCACAAGGATACTCTCGTCGCATCTCTCGGGCTTGACACACCTTGATACCAACATCTCCTCAATAGATCTATTGCGGTGGAAGGAGTGACCTATTGCCTGAGCAAGACCCTGAGCGTAATCAACACTAAGAGCTATGATGGGTATCCCAGAAAGCGCCGGATGTTCTGTAAGATTAACAAGTGATTCGTGAATTCGTTCCTGTGGTTCATCTATGTCAAACGTAATCACAACGCCATCTTTATGGAGGAAATGTCCATTGTAGGCGCCAGGTCCAGCAAACAGCACTGGCGACTTGCTGGCTGAGAGGAGCGGACAGCCTGAAACGCGAGTGCCGTGGAAGGCATCTCCTTGTTCAAGACCCAGAAGCTTCAGATCTTGAGTGCTTCGATGGATTTGAGAAACTATGAAGAAATGAGGGTCTTGTCCTTGAGCGGCCACTTGCATCTTGACAAGCAGTTTTGGATCGTCCTTTCTCTGCCGCTCTAGCTTGTCAGATATTTCAGTCATCTTGTTTATCAAAGATGCTCACCAAAAGCATTCCAGCTCAATGCAAAATTATTTTCTCTGCTGTTTTGGCCTCGGCTCCAGTGTTCCACTTAAAACTTCTTCATCCTTTAATATCCCAGAAATGGATTCCTTCTGCCTCTATGTAACTAATCTCAACCTGTTGGATAGCGTCCTCTGCAAATGCACGGTCCAGATTGGAAAGACTCATCAAATCAAATGGCGAACTCCACCCAATGCCAAGCCGCTCTTTGTAGATACTTGACGGAACGCCGATGTCTGCAACATAGAGCACACCTGCTGTCTTCTCAAAGGCGCGAAGGAGGCCAATCTTTGGGAACGCCAGTGTCAGCGTGGCTTTTGGTGATAGTCCGATCTCACTGACACCCGTAGTTACATCCAGTCCCGACGGAGCATCCAGCGATATAACGTTGGAGTGTTCGGCCAAGTATCTGAAGACTTCGTTAGTCACAGAGTCATTCCTCCTAGAATAACCATATCCAATGTAAGCGTCCAGAACGCAGACTTCAGGGCCTTTGCTCGCCCTGGGTTTGCCTTCATTGATAGTCACTCCTGCTTCTTTTGCCCGGTCTAGCTGTTCCATAGGTGTCGGGCGGAGGGCATCTTCACCCTTTGGCAGCCACACTTCCACGGGAAGATTCCAGTTTTGCAGGCGCCTTGCTGCTGCGAGACCCCCACCCCCGTTATTTCCTGAGCCCACTACAACTAGATACTCAATGGGCTTGAATCTTCTAAAGCGCGCGGCCAATCGAGCCAAATTCAGTCCCGCTTGCTCCATCATCAATTCAACGGGAACTTGGAGCTCATTCACCATGATGCGATCGACTTCAACCATCTGATCCTTGGTGAGTCCGGGGAGCGGCATAGACTGCAGATAACAGCATGCTCACTTAGGCTTTTTCCATGAGCCGCACATGCGGTGCAAGCATTCAGGTTTTTATGGACCAACCTACTAGTCCAATGCGCATCTGAAACAAAGGGAGACCATCCTAGAATGCGGTTCGGAATAAGCTACCATGAGAACGTTAACAACTGGGCCACGAAAGGGCTGATTGATGCAATGAAAGCCAAGGGCCACGATGTGAAACCCTTTCGGCTACTAGACGTTGCAGCTGAGATTCCTAGCGGATTCATACACCTCGAAGAGGAACTTACGCTGGATGGCGCCATCGTGAGGACCATTGGGTTCGGTACAGGCAATCAGATCACCTATCGAATAAGCCTTCTTGAACATCTTGAAGACGCTGGAATCTACGTGATGAATCCAGCCTACTCGTTCCGACGCGCCAAGGATAAGTATGCTACACTTACTGCGCTACACAAGGCGGGTATCAGAGTGCCACGTACTCACGTGAGCGAGAACCTAGAAGCCGCTACGGCATTCTCAGAGGAGGTAGGGGACGTAATTATCAAACCTCTAATCGGGGCGCGTGGAATGGGCATGATTCGGGCAAAGAACCAAGAACTAACGTATCGTGCACTGAAGTTCATTCACCAACTCGGACAGGTACTCTATGTTCAAGAAATGATTGAGAAACCTGACCGTGACATCAGAGCATTTGTCATAGATGGTCAACTCGTGGCTGCAATGTACCGCAATGTGCCGAAGGGGGAGTGGCGAAGTAATATCCACGGAGGAGCAGAAGCGGAAGCTGTAGAACTCGATGATGAGTACAAGGAGTGTGCGATTAGGACCGCAGAGGTGTTGAAGCTTGATTATACGGGGGTCGACATCCTTGAATCAAAAGACGGCCCTTGTGTTATAGAAGCAAATGCTTCGCCATCTTGGAGTGCATTATCAAGGGTCACGAACCTCGACATAGCTGGGATGATTGTCGACCTACTGGTGAAGAGATCAAAAGGAGCTTAACACCAGTCAAACTTGCGTGTGAAACGATCAAGCTAAGCGAAAGTTGTAAGAATAGCTTCAACCTCATCTTGCGGCAATATCTTGAATGCACGCTTGGTTGTATCAATCCGGCCAATCTCCAGAGTCTTTGCCTTCTCAGCTGGGTCAGATACAGTTTTCTCGCCGCCAGGTGTGAGCACACCTTCTATTGCCAACTTGAGAGCACCATCCAAATTAATGTCCGGTTTGTACTTCTCAGCTAAGAATTCACGTACCACGTCCGAATCTTTACCTATCGCAGTTGCCTTCCAACCCCAGTAGGAACCGGAAGGATCGGTGCTGAATAGCTGGGGACCGAGGTCATCTACTCCAGCGACTAGAAGTGCTACTCCGAATGGTCGGACTCCACCATATTGTGTATGAAGCTGCTTGGTGTCACAGACATTCACAACTAGTGACTGTATCGATACGGGCTCGTCATAGCTGAGTCTATTGATTTGGGCTTGAACCCTAGCTTGGTCAATGAGCTTCCTTGCATCAGCATGGAGCCCTGCTATCGCGGTTCCCACATGATCGTCGATGAGAAGGAGCTTCTTCAGCGTGGTTAAATCAACCAGAGGATGCGGAGAACGTTTCTCACCAACTAAGACAACACCATCAGTAGCCTTTACACCAACTGCAAGCGGCCCGTGACGGACTGCTTCTGTGGCGTATTCAACTTGGTATAGGCGTCCTTCGGGGCTGAATACTGTAATTGCGCGGTCGTAGCCTAGTGACTGTGTCGGGAACATGCTTCAAAGACACTCCTGTAATGACTAACCACCAAAGAGGTGATGTCGAATTTGAGCACGGCCTTCGGCGTATATAAGCGTATTTCTGTGTCTGAATCGTGCGATCGTAACACTCACCCATCTTGGCGACAGGTTTCCGATTCTATGTGATTTATCTCCACTCAAGCCGCATCGAGATCCCAGAGGGAAGGTTAGAGAGCAACGGTTCTATTTCCTCACGATTCGGTTTCTCAAAGGCCGCTATCTCTTCATCTCGCGTGCCTGCCGAATCGATGTAATTCTGAACTAGATACTCACCTCTGAATCCAAGTTCATGCAATTTTGCAAGAATCGCTTTTATGTCGTCAGGTGTTGTTAGGTTTCCTACGTACGTTGTTCGGGGCCAAAAAAGAACATCGGAATCAAGGAGTAGCTCCAGACTCTGTAAGACCCTCGGCCATGGATCGTGAGCCGTTCTTACAGTTCCCACGTATTGAGAAGGGCTTGCCTTCATATCAAACCAGACCGAGTTGATGTAGGGTAGGGACCTTTCAAGCACTGACGGAACTGACCCCTGCGTATTGAGATTGATGTGACAGTCGCAGTCTTCTTTGAGCGCTTTCAGCAACTCCGGGAGATCCTTGTGTATTGTAGGTTCCCCACCAGTTATGCAATACCCATCTACAAGATGACCACGTGCATGAGCTACAATATCAGGTATCGTCATGCTCTCGCCCGATGAGAGCGGGATGAGTTCAGCGTTTTGACAGTATGGGCAATCGAAGTTGCAGCCAGCCGTGAATATCACAGTGACTGGAATCTTGGGCACATCTACAAGACTGATATCGATAATCGATGCAATCCGCATGTTTCTATCACGCTTCCACGAGCGGGTGATGATTAGTGCCTGATAATCATTTGCCAATATCACTAAGCGGTCTGTCTTACTAGAACTCTTAATTGGGAGCACCATCAATTTAGCGGTGGGACCAAACAATGGCGACTCGAAACATCAGTCGAGCTGAAATACTCCGAAACACCCTGTTTCATATCCAGCTCAATCAATGTCAGTATATCGATAACTTCCCAGAGTACGTCACTAAGATTTTTGATGATAACATTGACGGCAGGGGAATCCGGAAATACGACAATCTCAAGCCAAAGCTATATCGCATAAAGACAAACTTCTTTGCAATCAACAAGGATAAAGTTCGCAAGGGAGATTTCTTTGAAGGGCTTTACCAAAGAATCTCTAGAAGCACAAAGTAGTCTAGAGCAGATCTTTTGGAAGACGCTGCTTTCCGTAGCCCAACAAGTCATCCAATTTCACAACCAATGAGTTGAGCTGAGGCACATGGCGCGTAAGCCAAAGAAGAATCCTAAGTGCAGGCCCATCACGTTTGTCGTAAGGACAGCTTCGGATGCAATTTGAACACTCGGCCCCATTCTGCACCCAGAAACCATAGCATGACTCCACATCTACGTACCACTTCTTGATACCCGGATTATTGGACCTACTATCACCATGCCAGGTACGGTCTTTCCCGTAAGGGATTGATTGACTGGGACAATCCGTTGCGCATTTCTCGCATACTTCGCAGAAACGAGTCACGGAGTTGCAGAAGTCCAAGTCAGGACGATCTGGAAGAAGGGGCATGTCCGTTAGCACCTTGGCGATACGCACTCGTGAACCGAACTCCTTTGTAATCAGAAGACCATGACGCCCGTATTGTCCGAGACCTGCATCAATAGCTAACGGCACGCTCAAAGCAATATCATTCCCACAGGGTATCGCTCGAAATCCAAGCCTGCGAATGAAGGCAGCCAGCTCGATTTCAACGAATGCCATTGTAGAATACCCAAAAGCAGTAGCAGCCGAGCTGATGAATGTTGGGGAGGTTGCAATGGCGTCGTAATCCATTGCAATTGCCATGACAACTGCGTGATCCATACTATCAGGTATGGAGTACTTCACACCTCTACGACTAGCAGAATACAACCACCGACGGTCTAAAGAAGCAATCCCGACAAGGCTAGCTCCAAAGAATCGAGCTGCCTTTTTCAGCATCCTTGTAAGAGAGTCGGAATCGAATGTGCGTTCATTTGCAGAACTCGAATCATCACCCTCAAGATCAGCTAGGGGGTTCATAACAGATGCCCGATGATCGTACAGTTCCCATCCAGCCCTCGCCAGTTCGTAGTAGGCTCGACTATACCCAGGAAGACCACTCTGCATCGC
>DAOWNS010000122.1 GCA_030642465.1 Candidatus Thorarchaeota archaeon
GCTCCTCCGATCAGAGCGCTACCACACTATGATAGAGGCCAAGAAGCTCGCCTACGCTGACCTGTATCAGCACAACGCAGACCCTGATTTCTATGATGTTCCCTTAGACGGTCTTCTCTCGAAAAAATACGCGAAGAAACGGGCTGAGCGCATCAATCCAGAACAGGCGATGGAATCTCCAAGTCCCGGAATCGCAACTGGTCCGGATACAATCTACCTTGCGACAGCTGATAGTGAAGGAAGGGCTGTGTCATTCATCAACAGCCTGTACATGGGCTTCGGGAGCGGGCTCGTTGTTCCTGGCTATGGAATAAAGCTTCAGAATCGCGGGAATCTTTTCTCACTTGACTCGAAGCACCCCAATTGCTATGCGCCAGGAAAGCTTCCGTTTCATACAATCATTCCAGGAGCGCTTTACAGGGACAACAATCTCTTCGGAGTGTTTGGAATCATGGGCGGAGCGCACCAAGCACAGGCTCATGCTCAGTTTGTGAGCAATGTCATCGATCATCAAATGGGTCCTCAGGAGGCACTGGATCATCCACGCTTCAACCATAACCAGGAGATGAATACAGTAGCTCTTGAGAATGGCATTCCTTCTGGGATTCAGAATGAGCTGCGTAAGCGCGGACATAAGCTAGTTCATGAAACCATGTCGGGTTTTGGCGGCGGTCAAGCCATTTTCCGTCTGCGAGATGCTTGGATTGCTGGCTCTGATTTCAGAAAGGACGGTCAGGCTGCTGGCTTCTAGATGCTTCGAGTATCGTCAGCCATGAAGTCCCTGTCATTTCACAATCTTCATATCAGGTCATTGAATCTGCACATTGACATCGACGTTCTTGTTGACCGAAGGTGCCCCTAATGACAAAGCAGCCAAAGAAATACAGAGAAGAAAGTGATCTTCTAGGTTCCAGACAAGTCCCCGCAGATGCCTACTGGGGCATCCAGACTTTGCGGGCGTCTGAGAACTTTCACGTTTCAGGAGTTAGTTTGAATCAATACACAACTCTGATCAATGCTCTTGCCATGGTGAAAAAAGCATGCACCCTTGCCAACATGAACCTTGGAAACCTCACCAAGAAGTACGGAAACGCAATAATCCAAGTTTGCGATGAGATACTCAGGGGTCAATTTCATAATGAGTTCATTGTGGATGCGTTTCAAGGCGGGGCTGGCACTTCAACGAATATGAACGTTAACGAAGTCATCGCATCAAGAGCCAATGAGATTCTTGGCGAACCGCGGAACGCCATGGCTCCGATTAGTGCGAACGATCACGCCAACATGAGTCAGTCGACCAATGATGTGTATCCGACTGCAACGAAGATCGCTACGATACTTGGCTTGAGCGCTCTATCGACCAATGTTGAAATACTCGTAGATGCTCTCGAAGAAAAAGCCGAGGCCTTCAAGGACCTCCTCAAGCTCGGTCGAACAGAGATGCAGGATGCAGTGCCCATTACGCTAGGGCAAGAGTTCGGAGCTTGGGCTGGCCCCTTCAAACGGGATTTGCAGAGGATTGGCTGGGCCATTGATACGCTCGAAACTCACAACATTGGAGCAACAGCAATTGGAACCGGTCTCAACGCCGACCCGGAATACATCAAGCTCGCAGAGAAGTACTTGCGTGAAGTGACTGGTCTGCAAGATCTCAAAACATCTGAGAACCTCATCGACGACACTCAAAATAACGATGAATTCGTCCACGCCTCAGGTCTCCTCAGAGTCCTTGCAACTAATCTGAGCAAGATGTGCGGGGACTTTCTTCTCCTGTCTTCAGGCCCTATTGGAGGTTTCCACGAGATTACATTGCCTGCGGTTCAGCCTGGTTCATCCATTATGCCGGGCAAGGTGAATCCAGTCATTGTGGAGATGACCTTGCAGTGTGCCTACCAAGTGATGGGGCATGATGCAACCATATCCCTCGCCGCTCAGGGTGGGATGCTTGAACTGAATGCCTTTGGGCCTCTAATTACATACAACTTCTTCCAAGCCTTGAAGCTGCTGAGGAATTCAATACCAATTCTCGCGGAGAAGTGCATCAGGGGAATAGAGCCAAACATGGATGGTCTAAACAAGGTGTACAAGAGCGTGGGCTTGGTTACGGCACTCGTACCAATCATTGGCTACAAAGCCTCAAGTAGGATTGCCAAGAAGGCGCTAGAAACTAAGAAACCGATACGGGAGCTCGTGCTTGAGGAAGGGCTACTCTCTGAGGAAGAACTAGATTACGTGCTTACCCCTGAGCGCATGACCAGTCCGGGCATCTTGGGGCATGATCACAAGGACATCAAACGGAAACTCGACAATTAATTCGCTCCCAGATTCTTCAGACTGGCGGCTCCTCGGGTGCGTTTCTGCGATTTCGATAAATCTGGAAACGAAAAGACATCACTTGCCTGTAATGACACCTCCAAGAAGCCTGCAGGAACAAAGTCATCCGCAACAAACGAGTGAACCCATTGGGGCATTGATGGTTCTTGTCCGCCGTCGAGGATGTCCCACCAAGCCTCGTCTGTCAGTTTCTCGCTCATCGGTCGCGTGAACTCATAATAGGAGTACATGGCGCCTTTTGCTAAGTACGGCTTTCCTTCTTCGTTTGGAACGGTAACAATCAATATCATTGGGTTTCCTGTTGCCTGTTCTAGGACGGTCAAACCTTTTGAGTCGGTGTGAATGTCAACAACCAAGGCCGACCTGTCTATGTCATCTTCCAAGGTTTCTATGCTGCGCAGCATGTAACCCACGTCTTCGATAATCTGAATCTCGGTTTCATTAAGTGACGCGCCTGAGAGCTCCTTCTCCGAAATCCTCTGCAGTGCCCTGAGTAAGAAGTCCAGCGTGTCTAGCTTCTCTTCGGCCTCCTGATTCAAGAGATCCCTTGAGTTCAGGCCGGATGTCATCAGTTTGCAGAGAGATGCAAGTCTAGCATACACTTCTGGAACTGGCTCCACGTATCCCGGTGGCGAATTGACTGTGCACGACCTTTCAGTATAGGATTGCTTGGCATAGAGTATGGTGTCATGCCTTAGCTCGGTCCATGTGCTAAGCGAAGTCAGTAATTGCTTATCTGTCCACGCGGGGTCCATCATGAATGAGGGATGTCCTTCTGCGGGCATACGCAATAGCGGCTTGAAGCAATACAGCCACAGCCAATATAGATTCTGAGTCCACGTTTCCTGATTAAGGCCATCGAATGACTCCCTTAGCATTTCCATCTGTTCGACAAAAAGGGGATAGTGCTTCTGATCGTCAAGAAGCTCCCAAGCTCTCTCGGATCCTAAAACAGACATAACATCAAGCCCTTTGGGCATGAATCGATTGTCGACATTTGGATGCACGAGTTGCCAAAGCATGTAGGAGTCGGGAACGTAGCGCTGGCCCATGAATGCCAGGCCTTTCGTTACATTTTCCATGACCACATAATCAATCATCCAATCAGAAAGTATTGCGGGATTTCTGAACAAGTCAGCTGCCTCAATGAAAGCGTCCAAGAGTGCTTCGTCGTAAAGGCGAGCAATTTCGTCATCTTGCCCATAGATTGCATCAATTACTGCCAGGTATTCATGTGGCGTCAGGTCGTCACAGGCGCCAACAAAGAACGCTGTTGGATCATATAGTAATCTCCACAATTCAAGAGCAGAGTCCTGCTGAGGCAGCAATGGACTTGTGCCTCTTAGGCCCAGACAGATTAAGATGGCTTGTGCAGTTTCTTTCTTGCCGCGTTGAGTTCTCTCCTCAAGCGTGAGCCACTCATCTGAGGGATGAAGTCTGAAGTTTATCCGGCCGATCCACATCATTGCCTTGAAGAAGCGTTTCAAGGCATCTGTTTTCGTGTAATGTCCCCGAGGATTGTACTGTGAGAAGTCCTCTCTTTGGCCCATGAACCAATACGTTGAGAAACCCTGTCCCTGCTCCATCAGATCAAGAACCTGGTTGACCCAATCTAGGACGGAATCAGGTATCTCGAAATCGGGATTCAGCAATTTCGCACCAACGCAGAAGAATGCCATGTTCTTAAGTGCGCATTCCTTCCACCAGGAATCCTCCAGCTCATCATGTTGGTCCAGCGAAACCTCCGCCATGTGACCCATGAGCGTGTCCAAGCAACTGTATAGATTCTCTTCCTCAACTTCTTGAAGGGCATAATCATAGATGACGTGGAATACATGAAGAACCGAGTCAACGGTAACAAAGGAGGGAATCTCATCCCAGTAGTTGTTGATGTAGAGCTCAGAGAACTGCTTATACTCAGTCTGCGGAATAGCGACGAAGTAGTGCTCAGCGAGTTGCATTGCAGCATCATCTGACCACTCTTCCATTTGTTGAAATTGCGCAAGGTTGATTACATTTGACAGGTCTGATTCAAGATCATACTGAGGCGCACGTAGCTCATAGTTTGTTTCATACTCTACATACTCCCCAAAATGCCTAGGGGGAACGACAATCTCCCCGGAATATTGGTCATTCGACTGCGATGAGATATACCACCCAATCATTGCTCCCGTTAACCCACAGCTCCCCACAACGAGCACGATTGTCAGGGCGGTGGCTTGTCTGGAATCAAACATCTTTGACACCTTTAACCCTTGGAATTCATTCCATCAGTTTCCTTCATGCACACAGGTCCTATGACCCGACACGGGATAACATTATCGTTCAACGAATAGATTGTGTTTGTCATTACACAAATGGAAATTTGATTCTCATTCTGGCGAATCTGCACATCAACTGGAAACTCTGGCTTGGCACACTAGGAGTGAATGCGTGCCATGCTTGCCCCTGCGTCTGTAAAAAGCGCATGTCAATCAATACTTCATCAGCACATCTGCCGCGATGTTGTCGGCATGATCACTAACCCGCTCCAGATTCCTTAAGGTTTCCACGAAGACGCTGTCAGCTTGAGGCATGCATACGCCTGCGGCCGTCCGCTTCTCGTGACCCTCCCGTAGCTCTCTCTCTAGCAAATCCACCTTGTCTTCTAGCTCGATTGCCCTCTCAGCAACATCCTTGTTTCTGGTTCTCAGTGCTTTTATCGACGTGGCATATGTTTCTTCAACAAGTCTAAACATATCCTCCATATCAGAAACGGCAACGGGTGAGAAGGTAATCTTGTCAGTCAATCGGTCGATTGCAAACTCCGCTATATTGGATGTGAGGTCTCCGACGCGCTCTATGTCTACGAGAATCGCCAGCAGTTTCATGCGCCAGAGAGTGTCCACATTATTCAGCTCTTCTTCTCTTATTTTGTCGATGAATTTTTCTGTAGCCCTGCAGCTGTCGTCAACCTTATCCTCGTACCTGACGACCTTTTGTGCTGCTTCCATGTCACGGTTGAGCAAAGCTTTCCGGCTCAAGTTTATCATCTTCACAGTGAGATCGCCAGTTGCAATCATCTCCTTTTGAGCTTCAAGCAGGGCAACCTGTGGCATGTGAAGCATTTCATCATCGAAGAGATGTGTTCCAATGATCTCTCCTTCCTTGTCAGGGATGAGTTTCTCACAGAACTTAACGATGAGCCCCACGAAGGGGATAAGCATGACGCTCACTGTAACGTTGAAAATGGTATGAGCATTTGCAATTTGCCGAGGGAGGTCATTTGAGGTGAGCGCGACTATGTCAGCAAATTGTCCGAAGAACGGGAAGAATGCCGCAACTCCAATTATGTTGATAACTGTCTGCGCTATGGCAGTTCTCTTGGCTGGAGTTGTAGCACCTATAGCTGCCATATTTTCTAGGAAGCAAGTTCCGATATTGGCTCCCATAATAAGAGCTATACCTGCAGGAAGGCCAATGACTCCTGCCATGCTCATTGCAATAACCAAACTTGTTGTAGCCGAACTGCTTTGGGTGATTCCAGCAATCGCTGCACCAATTAGGATGCCGAAGATAGGAATCACGCCGAAGGAGATAATCATGTCAACAAAGAATTGACTCTGTCCAAGTTCTGAGGCACC
>DAOWNS010000030.1 GCA_030642465.1 Candidatus Thorarchaeota archaeon
GTTTCACGTATTGTTCAAAGCCTTTCTGAAATCGTACCGGCTGGCTAGGGGCTAGTACAACGCGAGTAGCCTCTGGCACACTGAGGGGGCTAACTTCGATTGCCTCACCCAACTTAACACCAGCGTTGCTTCTGATCAGTCCGTCCATTCTGACCATGTCAAGTACTTCGTCTTCCTGTAGTCCAGGCCAACACACAGCGACCGTTTCCTTCTCGCCCTTTAGCAAGACATAGTCGCCTGATCTGACGCCCAAACGATTCCTTACATCTGAACTCAACCGTACTATGCCGCGGCCTTGATCTTTCGGCATTGCGGCAGCCACTTTGAGTTTTATTACTTCTTTTGTCAATTTAATTACACTCCAGTACTATATACTTCTCAGGTATCGTTCAGTTGTGTCAGAACTGCTACTATCATCTGCTGCCCTGAGAAGGTGAATCTCAATGATTCCATTGCGAAAAGAGAAGCTCGATTTGTCAACATCGATAGCATAGGGAATCTCAAGATTCACCTTTTCTCCTTGTTCGGTTCCGAACTCCACTATCAATTCTCTACCTTCAGCTCGTATCATTGGGGGTTGATTCGTGGATGCGGTTTCAACAACAAATACGCAAGTGTCCCCGAGATCAATTTTCTCAACCATGGGCGCTGTTGCGACATTACCAGGGTTCATGCCAATGCTGGGCGCACTTATTCCTTCCAAATTCGTGCGAATGGTGATGCTTCCCTCGTCGCTCAAACCTCCTGAGCGGGAAAAAAAGCTCTCGAACATCCGGCGTACCATCTTATCAAAATCATCTTCAATCATAGTTACAAGCCTCCTATTTTGAAGCCCCGGGCGGCGCTTTGCCACCCTAAGAGTCACCTTTGGGGCTCCATTCTGTGCATGTATGCCAGCAGGTCCGCTAGGGACCAACTAGTACTGTAGTTACTAGGGACCATTTGGTATATAAGCGTTGCGAAGTGTAGATTGTTTTCCGACTGTGACAGATAATCAGACGGGCCGCGTCCAATGTCCACTAGGAATACGAATATAACTCAAAGAACCGGCCGTACCAAGAGCACAATAAGGCTCAGTGGCTTCGTGGTGTATTTCGATGGTAAATTGTTCGCTTTGCGGGAAGGAAGACCTTGCGTTCACATGTCCCTATTGTAATTGCGTCTTCTGTGCGGACCATAGATTACCGGAGAGCCACGGTTGTCCGGCCATGGAAAAGGCACGTGACCGCGCGAGGGGAAACGTTGCAGATTCATTCAGTGGACAGTACACCGAAGAGGATGTGCGACTACCTGAGCATAAACGCCCCAGTCGAAGACGCACAATAAGGCGGCCAACCGGTCGTGCGAGGTTCTCCTCCACTGAAAAGAGGGACTTGCTGATCGCATCCATCCTAGTAGTGTTAGTTGGCATTTCTATGATGGGATATCCAAGCGGCATATTCAACGCAATTCCGCGATTGATCTTCTTCGTCAGTGCGGGCTTCTGGTGGTACCCTGCAAGTACGATTGGAATATTCTGGGTATCCTTCATGGCACACGAGATGGCACACAAATTCGTTGCTCAACGCTATGGACAATGGAGTGAGTTCCGCATGACTCAGCAGGGTTACATCCTGTCAGCGCTGGCAATCCTTTGGTCATTTCCAATCTTTGGAACAGGGGTTGTGGCAACTAGTAGGGCCAAGAGCTTGGAAGAAGATGGAAAAGTAAACCTAGCGGGTCCGCTAACGAATTTCATCATCGCAGCAGGAATAGCAATCGGAATGCTGCTACTAGTTTCATCAGTTGGAATTCCGGTAATTGACCCCGTGACGAATCTCATCCTTTCCGTGCTACGCTACGGGCTTATTCTCAACGCGATGCTTGGTGCATTCAACATGATCCCCATACAACCGTTCGATGGGGCCACAGTCAAGATGTGGAATACGACTGTGTGGGCCGCACTGGCAGTGGCCTTTGCAGCGCTTCTACTGTTTGGCTTCTTCATTGTTCCACAATTCTGATTGAATGTTGTTTGGATAATACCACGCTTCATAGCCCAATTTCACCGGGGACATCCTGTAAGAAGTACAGGAGCCTCCGTATTGCAGTCATTGCGTCACTCAGACTCGGATGTCGTAGAACTATCAGTATCAGCATGGTTCTACAGGAATCGAACAATAGCTGGTTTCGACAACCCCGCAAGGTCGCTCTATGTTTCCGTTAGAGAGCTCGTTGAAAACAGTCTAGATGCCTGCGAAGGTGCCGGTGTGCTACCCGAAGTGCGCGTGTCCTTGCAGCATGTGAAGATGGATTCCTCAGAAGCAGAAGGTATGCCAAGAGGTCCACAAGTTTTCAGACTCCGCATACAAGATAACGGTTCAGGAATCAGGAGGGAAGACGCCCCTCGGCTCCTAGGCAGGATGCTTACAGGAACCAAGTTCACTCTGAAGCAGAGCCGAGGTACCTTTGGCCTCGGTGGTAGCCTTGCACTCCTCTATGGCCAAATCACGACTCAGAAACCAATCGAGATAACATCGGGACGATGCGGTGAAGAAACCAAGCACAAAATTGTGATGCGATTGGACATCGAGAACAACGAACCAATACTGATTCACGAAGAGCAACGGCCAAAGAATCCAGAAGAACATGGTACAACCATCGAGTATTATCTGCAAGGGGATTGGTTCCGCAGTAAACGCCGCATTACTGAGTACTTCCTTCAAACAAGCATGATCGTTCCATACGCGTCTATGCTCTTCAACAACCCCGATGGAGAGTCGCTTCAATTACCTCGAGTTATTGAAATGCTGCCACAGCAACCAAAGGAGGCTAAGCCGCACCCCAGAGGGATAGATGTTGAGATGCTCAAGAGAATGATAAAGGAGTCGCGTAGGAGTACCCTCAAGTCATTCCTAAAGGGCTCCTTCCAGAGAGTGGGCGAATCTACAGCTGAAAAGTTCCTGGCTTCAGCTGGTTTGGATCCAGCTGCTGCGCCCAAGGCATTAAGCAACGAGAATCTTGTTCACATGATGAAAAAGCTCGAAACATACAGCGGCTTTCTAGCTCCCTCCAGCAAGTCGCTCTCGCCTGCAGGCCTCGATGTGCTGGAGGCGGGAATCAAACGGCTCAAGCCGGAGTTCGTCGTAGTACGACAGAGATTACCTAGTGTCTATGAAGGGCACCCATTTATTGTAGAATCTGGCGTTAGCTACGGTGGCGAGCTTGCCCCAGGCATCAGATTGTACAGATTTGCGAACCGTATTCCGTTGTTGTACGACGAACGCACTGACGTATCTAGTCAAGTCATCAGGGAACTTAATCTCAAGAATTATGGTCTTCATCAGAATGACCCGCTCGCCTTCTTTGTGCACATTTGTTCCACTAAGATTCCGTACAAGACTGTGGGCAAGGAGTTCATCGGAGATATCGACGTGATTCGTCGAGAGATTGACCTTGGACTCAAGGATTGTTTGAGAAGACTTGGCGAAGGTGTCAGGCGGAAACGAAGGGTGCACCAACTGAAAAGGCGAGAGAGCAAACTAATCGGTTACTATGAATTCATCGCAGAAACGCTTAGCACAGCAACGGATCAAGAGGTTTCTCTGGTCAATCTTCTTGGCAACTAGGAGGGTCCTCATATGATGGGTGATAGCTACAATTCGACAACCACACCAGAAGTAATCTCGTTGATTGATGATGTGTTAGGCACGCTCGCTGATACAATCAATAGCGGCGAGTTTCCAGAGATAGGCTACTACGGGTCTTCAAAGAAGAACGTCGAATGGTCAGAAAACGGCTACGAGCCGGTGAATGCAGTTCCCTCGTTCGTAGATGGACGCAAGGTTGAAAGCGCTAAGACGATTGCAGGACTTGTCTATGGCCTAACTTGTTTCAAGGAACATCTTGAGCAGAAGATGTCGATGAGTCTTCGAGACTTCTATTACATGCACAAGGTGAAGCGCGTACAGGAGGTCCTAGAGATCAATGGTCAGAATGAAACCAACAGATTGATCAATCTCTGCGAGAGGATATTGAAGATTCAGGGCACTTCGGTGCCAAGAGAGGAATTCGGCGTTGTAAGTTCACCCAAAGGCACCTTCTACGGGGATGTAACATTATCAGACCTCTCGGGCAAGCAGCTCAATTGCTCAGGCGCTGGAGAATATGGATGGTTCATCTCCTCAAGACCTTTTGATGTCAAAATCCATGACATCAACATTGATGCTGCAATCTTCGTTGAGAAGGAAGCCATGGCAAGAAACCTTATCGAACTCAAACTGCCTGAAACTCTCAAGATCGGGGTAGGTTCATTATTCGGACAGCCAGGGAGGAACATGAGGGCTTGGATTAGACGCTTGGCTGATAATGATGTGCCAATCCTTGTGCTTGTCGACATGTCTCCTTGGTCACTGCGTATTTTCTCCACAATCAAGAGTAACTCAATCGAGCTCTCAAACATCCGAGGTCTAGCAACTCCCTCTACGAAGTTACTCGGTTTGACTACTACAGACTTCTGGCGCAAGAATGGCATGCTGACTGCAATCGAGCACTCCTTGGAAGATATGTCCAAATCAGACCTGAAGTGCGCTCAGCAAAATCGTAAAATCCCGGCAATCAGTGAAGACCCAATCCTTCGAAAAGAGAACGAAGCACTCATCAAAAAACGCAAAAAAGGAGAACTTGAAGCCTTCAAGGCATTCGGACTGCCTCTAACTAGTCTAAGGAATCTCTACATTGAATACATCAAGCGGAAATCACGTGGCTTCGATGTGAAACTGATATAAAGCCGATGTGCCACGGGAGTAATGAGGAGAGCGTTCATGAGTCAAGAAAAGGAGAATATGCTAAACCTCTTCGAGGAGTTCAAAACAACCCTTGTTGATCTTATAGATGACAGGGACAAGCTTGCCAGCGAAATCGAGGAACTGCGAACTGCAAGAAGAGAAGCCGATGAAAAGGCGTGGGCTGCAAACGAGAAGAATCAAAAGCTGGAATCGGACCTTGAAGCCGCTACAACGAAGGGCGACAAAGCAGATTCAAAGGTTACCTCACTGAAAGAGGAAGTTAAAGACCTAAAGAACCAACTTGCAGAAGTGGAGGCTTCAGGCACTGATGCAGTGGACGCTATCGTGAAAGAGCGTGACGAACTCAGAGCGGAGATGGATGAAATAACTTCGAAGCTCTCACGTGTATCTGAGCTCTATCGGGAGACCTCTGCTGAGAAGGAGGCGCTCCAAGAAAAGGTAGACGTTAGTGATCTGCTTGGAATTTACATAGTTCTTCTTGAAACTGTCTTCTATGGAAAGCCTCATGCCAGAATCCTGTATACTCTACATGACGTCAAGAAGCCAATCACAAGGAAGAACCTTGCTGATAGTTCAGGAATAATGCCAGCTCAAGTTCTCAAGGCAATTCACGATTTGGTGAATGAGAATCTTGTTTCGTACAATGAGGATAATCAGCAAGTCACTCTGAAGAAGGAGATCATGTAGACCTGAAGATTATTCACGCCGCGATCAAATGGACCAAAGAGAGATGATGTGTTGTCTAGAAAAGCAACCTATAACCCAGCTCTTCGAAAGCATATCAGGAAGTACAATCTAGATGACAAGATGCATTCAATAATGAACCTGCTAGGCAAAGATGCCCAGGACGTTTTCAACTGGGCTGAGGAAGAAGCTAAACTCAGAATCAAGAGGGGCGAGGAGAAAGAAACCAATCCAGCAAAAGTACAATTCCATTTGATAGCTAATGAAGCAGCAATCAGGTTGGTGAAACAGAACCATTCCCGAGGGCGAATGACGATAAAGAGCGAAGTTAAGCGCCGGACGGGAATCAAAGCAGAGATGCCTCTCCTCTACCAGGAAGCAGGTCTCCGACATCCGCAGGAGGCAAGGAATCTTCGGCATAATCTATTCCACGAGGCATTCATGGCATTGATAATGCATCTTTTTCCGGATGTCACAACTAGGGTCCCAGTGACTGGAGAAGGCCTGACCCCTGATTTAATGGTCAATCATAAGGATCCCAATTGGACACTCTCGGTCGAATACAAGGGATACCGCGCGATAACCCTTCTCAGCGAATCTGAGGTTCTTAAGGGGATGCGGTATCAAGCAGCGTATGGCTCATCGTGGCTAGTCACCAGCACAACGAAGACGGTGAAAGATTGCTACGAAGGCACTCTTGAATCCGAGAAACTCATACGACTGGGCATTGAGCGGCTTGAGAGGATTACAAAGAGGAAAGGGTATACTGGAGAACAGAAAGAAAACCGAGGCATTGCAAGGAAGGGAATAACACATCTCGAAAAGATGAAGGGAGCCAACATCAAATGCAAGTTGATCTCCGCAGAAGAACTCCTTGACTCTTGCAGAGAAGGGAAGCCAAGAAAGGCGCTCGCCATATCCACTGGCATGGAGTTCGTTAAGATGCTTCGAAACGCCGGCTTCGAGAGCCATGCGGAAAATGTGTTGAGGATAATGAAAACCCCAACGAATCGTCTGCATAGCGACACTGTAACATCCGTACGACTCATAGGCTAGAAGACCAATAAGGAAAGCCGGTCGTCCATTCTGCTAACCTTTATCAGTAATGGGTAACTGGCTGTGTTGTTCTCCGATAGTACACCAGAACAATGAGAGGGTAATGCATTGCTAAATGCGCCAAGCGAAGATGTAACCGAACAGCTCAAAATCATGCTGCGCGATCTCAGTAACAGGTCTCCAATTCTGGGAGCTGCGGTATTCTCAGTGGAAGGCTTGCCACTTGTTAGCTACTTCCACGCCAGCGTTGAGGAAGCATCTATTGCTGCAATGGTAGCGAGCATCCAATCTGTTGGGCAGCTGGCTGTTAGGGAGCTTCGCCAAGGGGACCTGAAAGCGATTATCATACAAGGCACACTTGGTACAATAGTAGTTATCTCGATTCCGGACACCTACTTGCTTGCGGTGACATCGCCAGAGAACGTCAAGCTCGGGCTTGTTTTCAATGACGCTAAAGTTTACGCCAAAAAGATGTCAGCAGTTCTGCGTAGGCTAGTGTGAGTGGCTTTCACTATGGGACAGGCGTATCCTTTTGCTCATCATCCATGTTGGTCATGCAATCGTGATGGACTGTGGGCTAGAATACACTTGCCAGTGGCACCCTCCTGCAACGTGAAATGCGGCTATTGCGACCATCGATTAGATGCTTCCGGTCATATGCCAGTGCCTGGCCGGTCAAGAAGGGTGATGACTCCAATCCAAGCAATCAAAGTAGCTTCTGACGAGATTGAGAAGGATCCGAATCTGCGCATTGTTGCAATTTCGGGCCCAGGTGAGCCACTTGCGTGCCCACAAACATTCGAAACTCTACAAGGTGTCAGAGCATTGAATGCTGACATAGAGTTCTGCCTGAGCACTAACGGAGTGCTACTGGAAGAGAAGACAAAACAACTGGTCGAGCTCGGGGCAAAGACAATCAGTGTGACAATGAGCACTGTGTCCCCAGAAACCGCTTCGCAAATCTATGAATGGGCGATGATTGATGGCAAGCGGCTAGTGGGACCTAATGGGGAAGAAGGTCATCGATGCACAGCTCAGGGGCATCTCTTCTGCTACCAGATTAGGTGTGTTTGTTAAGGTGAACTCGATACTCATTCCCGACATGAATGGAGAACAAATGGAGACTCTGGCAAAAGCTTTGAGAAACGCTGGTGCACGTCTTCAAAACATTGTCCCACTAATACCATTTGACAACATGGTGAATGAGCGACCACCCACGCAGAGTGAGATTCAAGATGTAAGAAACAGAGCTTCTCGCTTCATGGAGCAGTTTCATCACTGCAAGCAATGCAGAAGTGATGTTGTAGGGATACCCGGCGCAGACCGCATCCTTTAGCTGGAGGCTTTCTGGGCCAAACATCCCACTTCAACTAACTTGTTAATCAAGAACCACAAAGCTTGCTGATCGTAGGGTAGTGCTTCAATCACTTGGGTTATTGTCATTGAACCGTCAAAATGGTTCAGCATGTCATCTACAGGTTTCCCATATTGTGCCTTGATGCTATTCAGAGTTATTTCGGGACATTCTTGGTTCACTAAAATGTCATTGTCAGTGAGTCGCCTCTTGAAATCGATCCACTTGTACTTCTGCAACATCGAGAACAATGCTAGAACTTGATTCTCAGGTAAGTCAATCAAGTCCATTATTTCTGCCACAGTTCGTTTGCCGTTTATGAAAGCTTCCAACTGCTCCAGCTTGCTGTCGATCGTACCGACTCGAAAAGGCATTATGATGCCCTTCTTATTCGCGGAAGGTACGAGGTCTATGTCAATCGTTGAGAATGGAAACTCCATCAATATTTCAAGGGAGAACTCGCGGAATCGTCGAACATCGCCTTCAAACTTCTTGAGCTTGGCTCCATGTTTCTCTTCTACATCCTCAAGGATTCTTTGCAACCGTTCACGATACGGCGCTTCGCTAGGCACGGGATCAACAACAAGCAGGACAAGAACTGTTTCTCCAACCTCAATCAGGATGTCATAAGCCGCTTTTCGAATTGTCCTAATGGGAGTTTTGGCGAAGATTATCACTGCCGTAACAAAACCCGCAATCAAATCAGGGTCAATGGACATCTCTTCATAGGGCAGACTGAGTATTGATTCGCCCCCTTCTAGGCGAATCAGTGAGATGTAGCGCACCTTGGATACGTCGAGTGCCATGCTACCACCCCTTCCTAGTCACTAAATAACCCCCAATGCAAGACCCGTATTTCACATATTTCATGTGAAGGGCACCATAATAGTCTCTTGGCGTCTGAGCTAAGCTAAGATTACCCAGTGGACCCGCCTCCTTCACTCGACTGTTCGCTGTAACCCAGCACACCAGCATCAATCAGGTTCTTGGCAATTGTCATAAGAACTTCAAGATCGAACGGAACTAGCTCACACACTTGCTCAAGTGTTCTCACTCCATCGCACATTTCCACGAAACCATCTAGTTGATCTCCGTATACGCCAATTAGACGCTTCGGCGTATTTGTCAGCTTTACAAGTACAGTATCCTTGGTTGCACGGCGAGAAAGCGTGATCCATTTGTATTGGTCCAACATGGAGAATATCGCAGTTAACTCAGCTTCAGAGTAGCCGGACGATTCCACGATTTCCTTGATGGTTCGTTTCCCATTGATAAAGCCAACAACGGCCTGTATCTTCTTGTTTGCTTCTCCAACGCTCCAGGGGATTTTTTCTTGGTAATCAGGCATCGCATCTGACTTCTTAGTTAGATTTGGAACGAGCTGCCAATCAAAGCGTCTATACGGGAACACACCAAGGATGTCAATCCCGAATTCCCTGAACGGGCGAATATCGCCCCTCCATAGGGTCAGCTGCAGTTCATATTTGGTTTCGAAATCCGCTATGATTCCCTTTAACGCTTCACGATATGGTTCGTCATCCTCCACTTTGTCGATAATGAGCAACCCTACAACATGATTGCCTTCCTCTATCACGACCACATAACCTTCCTTGATGAATGTTCGAAGCTGCTGATTTTCAAAAATCACAATAGCTAAAACAAAGCTGGCAACAAGATCAGGATCGACATTCATCTCTCTAAACGTAATGCCTAAAACTGGCTCTCCGCCATCTTTTCTGACTAATGAGATGTAGCGAACAATCTCTTCGTTTAGGGGCATGTGGTTCAACATTGATTCTTTTAACGAATGCCCAATAAAAGGTTGGTCAGATATAGTCCAACAGACCTGACTGGGTTACCATCCTCACAGGTGAATCTGAATCCACTGTGTAACCCACGAGCTGCTTAAGATTTGCAACCGTGAAAGCAGAACCGATGCGAGTCACAAGTAGAGACCCCTTCATTCCCACAACGTCGCCCAGTAGCTGCATGCCGTCCATTGGCTCGGATCTCTTGTGCCATGGAAGAGGTCGTGCAGTGAGTGAATCTAGATTGTAGTACATTGACAAGTCTTCCAATTGCACCTCACGTTCAGGTAGGACTTCCGGGAGCGAGGATATGAAGCGTTTAGCCAATTCCTCCGCTCTGGTTAGGTTCAACTGCGTCATTAGACTTGAAATCTTTCTTTGGGTGCGAACCTGCTTAGTTGCACCTCTTCTACGACCTATCAGGTCCTCCAGTCGCCTTGCAGCTCTACCGCCCCTTATCTCTGCAAGAACTGCAGCAAAATCCGCACCTTGTTCTACCCACCGCGTCCTGACTCGTTTCGTTGTTGAAACTCCAACCTTCAGAGTTTGGTCATTAAAGACTGCTAGATAGACTACATAGTCTGTTTCCTCACACCTCGTTCTACGTTCCTCAGATGCATTGCATATTCTACCGGTGCATCTGATGCAGGGGTCCATGGAATCAACTGCCGCGCATGAGCCACACCTAACCTGTCTAGGACGACTCGCAATATGCTCTGGGCAGGGTACAAGGCGTCCGGCCTCATTCCTGCTGCCAATGCACATGCGTGGGCCAACGATGGTCCAGGACAGCTTGTCTCCCGGGGATAGACGAGTGAACTTGAGAGGTTCTTCCGCCTCCATCCATGATAGCACACCATGTTCGAATGCATTATTCTCGGTGGGCCGCCAAGTCACGTTAACTATGTGCATTCGAACAGCTCTCAGAAGATTTTGCGGCGGCGGTCGCCATGCCCCATCCACTTGACGCCAGCGATGTTTAGATCTTCATCACAATTGGGACAACGACCGTTCTTGCTCAGATTGTTTTTCTTCATGTAAACAGACCATCTCTCGACTGCCAAGGTTCCACAACTCGGACAGTAAGTGTTCTCGAAATCATGGCCGGCCACATTGCCTGAGTAGACGAATGTGAGACCAGCCGCCTTAGCGACCCTGATATGACGCTCTAAGGCCGATGCTGAGGTCCTTGGCAAGTGAGTCATCTTGTACATTGGCGAAAAAGCCGTGAGATGAAAGGGTGTGCGGGGACCTAGATTCTCTACGACCCACTCCGCCAGTGTCTTTGTGTCCGCTTCCATGTCACCGACTTGAGGAATAATGAGGTTGGTAATCTCAATGAAGACCTCTTTCTCTTTCATCCTCGTCAGCGCGTTGAAGATTGGCTTCACCTTTGGAACGCCCATGTACTTCTCATAGAATGCCTTGTTCCCACTTCCCTTGAAGTCGACGGTGGCTGCGTCAAGATACGGAGAGATGTAATCTATCGCTTCGGGAGTCATGTAACCGTTTGTGACAAACGTGTTGTACATCCCCTGTGCGTGGGCTATGCGAGCTGTGTCATGGGCAAGCTCCATGAAGATTGTTGGCTCCGTGTAGGTGTAGCTGAGTCCCGAGCATTCATACTGTTGCGCAAGCTTCACGATATCTGCGGGCTCCAATCTCTGACCAACAGGAGTTTCTCTTTGAGATGAATGATAATTCAAACAGAACTGACAACGGAAATTGCAGGATGATGTGCTAATCGAGAATGGGCTTGACCCTGGAGCGAAATGGAAGAGGGGCTTTTTCTCAATCGGATCAGCAGCCATGCCATCTATCAGACCATACACTGTGGTATAGAGCACTCCGTCTTTGAGTTTTCTGACGCGACAGAACCCCGACTCGCCCTCATGAATCACACATCTTCTTGCGCAGAGGTCACATCGCACGCCTTTCTTGAGCTTGGAATAGAGGACTGCCTCTCTCATCACAAGGAGAGTCCGCACTATTTCTTATGCGTGTTCCGGTGAGTAGAAAGAAAGATATGAGAGATACGCCATACGTCAGCATTAGAAGTAACTGCGCAATCTGTGTGGTTTTCCAAATGCCATCACCTAAGAAGTACAAGAAAATAGCTGGCCTTTTTGAAAGAGCCACCGGCGGCACAGATAGGTTCCTTGACGCATGTTGGAATACGAAGTATCTGGCCACAACAGATCTCGACCGAGCTAGACACGAGTTCCGCCGCTTAGCAAAGCAAACACTTGCTAGCCAGAACACTGTCATACCTTCAGA
>DAOWNS010000335.1 GCA_030642465.1 Candidatus Thorarchaeota archaeon
TGCTAATTGGAGGAGGAGCAGTTTTGATCATCGTTCTAGCTATTGTCTGCAAGAAGAAAAAATAGCATGTCAGGGGCGAAAGCCCCATGCCCTTCTTTTTTCACGGTCGACGTTTTCCTTATAGCTTGGTCCATAGACGTTTGGCAGACTCTGATGATACCTTGGAAACCTCTTCATCCGAGATTCTAACCAGTTTCCCATCGTCCACAACATTCTCGCCATGAACAAACACGCTTCTCACGTCACGACCGCCAAAAGTGTTGACAAGATGACCCACTACCGATTCTGAAGTTAGGGGCGTTGGTATTCTAGTTGTATCGAGCAAGACAATATCTGCAAGCTTGCCGGGCTCAATGCTTCCTATTTCATGCTCCAAGCCATAACATTTTGCGCCATCTAAAGTGGCCATCCTAAGTATTTCTTCGGCTCCGATGATGCTTGGATTGCCAGTCGCGAGCCGGTGCACGGTGAGGGCGCATCTCATGTTCTCGAATGGGTCATAGATCCAGCCATCATTCCCGAGACCCACCGCTATTCCTCTTTCTAGCATCTTAGGAACGGGAGCTGTGCCCACTGCGTTTAGCATGTTACTCATGGGATTATGTGCAACAGAGCTTCCGCTTGATGCAATCAGATCCAATTCGTGCTCATCTACGTGTACACAATGAGCTAAAACAGTCCGCGGTCCAAGCAAGCCAACTCGGTCAAGCCGTTCAACTGTTCTCTCTCCGTATTTTTCTAAATTGTAATGGAGATCAATTTGACCTTCTGATGTGTGGATAGTGATTGGAATACCGAGGTCTTTGGCCGTTGCAGCGGCTTTTGCTGCAATCTCATCTCCAACCGTAAACGATGCATGGAGGCTCATCAGGGCTGACGTGAGAGGATCCTTCTTGCATTTCTTGGCGAATCGAATGTTCTCCTTGAGACCCCTCTTTGCTTCTTTAGCTTCGTTCCTTTCTGTCATCTCGAATGCAAGCATAGCTCTGATGCCTACCTTGCGAGTTGCTTCAGCGATTGCATCCAAGCTTCCCTCAATTGAGTTTGGGCCTGAGTAAGTGTCAGCGAAAAACGTTGAGCCATTTCGAAGCATATCCGCAGAAGCGGACAGAGCACTTGCCTTTGCATCCTCAAGCGTCAGTGCCTCATCAACAGGCCACCACACGCGTTGAAGAATCTGTTCGAAATTAAGAGGAGGTTCAATGTTTAGATTTGCGCCGCGCAGTAGAATGCCATAAAGGTGGGTGTGCGCAGTGATAAGGCCCGGCATTACAATGCATCCTGAAGCATCTACTATCTGTTCTGATGAGCCGACTGGAGTTCCTGAGCCTATCTCTGCAATCTTCTCTCCTTCGATACGTACGAAACCGTTAGGAATGATTGTGCCCTTCTCGTCACATGTTACAACTAAACCGCCTTGTATCAGAACACTCTCTTTCATCATGTCGTCCCCGCAGAGTCTTGCCTAAGTCCTCTTGCTCCCAATTTAGGGTTTGGGTGCCTCCTGTGGGAACTTCTACATATCCATATCCACGTAGCTGACAGTTCCTTTCTTGGACCGGTAAACAACTCCCTCGCGCTCAAGCTTGGAGAGTGCTTTCTCAAATTGGGCGTCAGATAATCCGGATGAGCTGCATCTGTCTCTTAGCACATCTAATGGAACATTCTTGTCTCCTTCAGATGCAATCTGTTTCAGGACCTTTACGAATTTCTGTGCCGGCGGCAATGATTGGTCAATCACTGTGGGTTCCGATGCAGTTTTCACTCCAATTGAAAAAGGAGGCACTGAGTCAGTGCTGGCAGCTTTCTTCGCACTGAGCAATGCAGATAGGAGATCCAGCTTTGCAGGCGCAGCTGCCTGCTTGGGCTCAGTAGGTGCAATGTCAACTAGACTGACTCCTTCTGGTTCTCCTGTTGTTTCTCCTATGAATGGAATTGACTGGGTTTCGTCATAATCAATGCCTAACCATTGCGAATCAATGTCCTGATTCACGGGGGCAGCTCGAAGAAGTTGGGTCCTATATCGCTTCATGATTTTGGTTCTCTGAGAATCGAGGTCTGAGCCGGAACAGGTTTCTGCTCCCAATATGAGTAATGAACGTTCGGCTAAACCACGGACGCGCTTATGGGAATCAGCCACAAGATAGCCTAGGATTCGAAGAAGACTACTAAACTTGGATGATGAAATATGAAGATGTTCTAGAAGGCCTTGCTTGACTCTCCAGTCGGGATCAGCGGCTAAATCCATAACAA
>DAOWNS010000008.1 GCA_030642465.1 Candidatus Thorarchaeota archaeon
CCTGTCGGACAGGGGTGACGTGGCAGGGAGATCTGTTGTTAGGGTACTAGAAATAATTGAAGCCATCCATATGTGCAGATGGCTCCTAAACAACATGCCTGATGGACCCATTCGTGAGAGGGTGCGGCCCAGGATACAACCCAATGAAGTGCTTGCCAGGCATGAAGCACCCCGCGGCGAGCTCATCCATTACTTGATTACAAACGGCACAAACAAACCGGACCGATGGAAGGTACGCGCACCTACCTACAATAACTGGACGAGCATGGCACACTGCTTGCGCGGCGATTACCTTGCAGACGCTCCAATCATTCTCGCGGCCATTGACCCCTGTTACAGTTGTACTGACAGGGTAGTGATAGTTGATGGGAACGATGAAACCATGCGATTGGTTTCTCTGGATAACCTCAGAATAGAGAGCAACAAGTGGCATAAAGAACATCCAAGAAGGGAGTGAAGTGCAGACACCTTTGGACGTGACAATTCAACTGCTTGCCCAAACACTTGCTGTGTTCGTATTTCCGGGCATTCTGTTCATAGCATTCCTCGCGCTGCTCTGGCGATGGATTGACAGAAAGGTATATGCACGCCTTCAAAACAGGTTTGGCCCTCTCCACACGGGCTGGCGGGGCATTCTCCAGCCGCTAATGGACTTTCTCAAGCTCTTGGGGAAGGAGGACCTCACTCCGAAGGCGGCCGATAGAAGGAGCTTTGCGGCAGTGCCTGTTGTGATGCTGGTTCTGAGTCTTGTGAGTGCTATGTTCCTTCCCATTGTTGACATGGACTCGGGGACTTCCGGGGTTCAGGGCATACTCAGTTTCGAAGGCGACCTTGTTTTCCTGTTGTTCCTATCAACGCTGATGGCTGTCACAATCATTCTTGCAGGTTACTTCTCTTCGAATCGTTATGGTCAAACGGGATCTGCGAGGACTGGCATGTTACTAATCAGCTTCGAGATACCATTGGTTCTTGCGCTGGTAACTCCAGCATTACTCACAGGGAGTCTGCGCCTCTCAATAATCACACGCGAGTTATCCAAACTCTCCCCTGCTTACATTTGGTTAATGATAATCCCCTTCATCATCTATGTTATTTCTCTCCAGGCTGAGCTTGAGAGAATTCCCTTTGATGTCAGTCATGCTGAGGTAGAAATCGTGCACGGTTGGCAGGTCGAGTTCAGTGGAAAGAAGCTAGCTATGATTAACTTGACTGAGGATATTATGTTGGTGTTCGGCGCTGGCATGGTGACTGCGCTCTTCTTGGGAGGACCCCTCCTGCTAGAGTTCATACCGATTCCACTATTCTCAGTAGAGTTCGCCGGGCTCATGGCCACTACATGGGTCGGCTGGATATACTACACTCTGGTGTTCATGTTCAAGTCTGCACTAGTGATTATTGTCCTGAGTAATATGCGAACTGCTTTTGCTCGATGGAGAATAGACCAGATTGTCCGAACCGCTTGGAAGTTCATGGTTCCCTTAGCCATTATCAATTTGGTTTTCGTGCAGATTGCCCTCACATACATATTTCCGATACTAGGAGTGGTGTAGAAATGGTGCGTCTTGGCAAGATACAGCATGAGCTGATGAAGAACGTTCGTTCCAAACAAGCAACAGTAAGGTACCCCTTCATCAAAGCGGGAATCAATGTTCCCAAAGGTCTGAGATCTCGCTGGGATTACAAAATGCCCGAGCGCTGTACTGGCTGCAAGATTTGCGAACGCGTCTGCCCTGCTGAGGCCATCGAGATGATCAAGTGCAGGCCTGAGGATTTCCAGACCAAGACAGGCTTTCGACCTATCTGCCATCTTGACAGATGCGTGACTTGCGGACAGTGTGTGGAGTCTTGCCCCAGAGGAGTACTAACTCTTACGGATTCCTTCGAGATGGCTTTTCTCAGTCGAGATGACATGATTGTCTATTGAACCAGCGAGAAATCAGACAATCCCCCATGTCCTGATGTTTTCCCGTTTCTGAATTCGCATTCGCGAAGGATTGATTAGTAACACTCCCTATTCTCGGCAGTTGTGTGGTGAGTCGGAGTGAGTAATCGATTTGCACATTTAGGCGACCTAATGGATGAGATGAAGCCTTCCGAGCGCGCAGCGTTATTCACTTGGATCGGGCTTTCAGTGGTGTTCATCTTCGGTCTTGCAGCATTTGGAATACCGTATATCTCGACGTTTTCCTACCATTCTCCCTTGGCAATCTTTGCATTGCTTCTATTTGCTCCTCTGCTTCTAATTATGACAGAGAAGAAGCCTCATGAGGGCGAGGGGATGGGCTTGGGCCATGACAAGATTGCACTTCTGTTGGTCCTCGAACTGGTCGGAATAGTTCTGGCTCTGTTCCTTCCACTGCCTTGGTACTTGAATCCCGCAATATTCATTGTGACTTTCCTCATTCCACTCTACGTAGCGCTCTTTATCTTGAAGATACCTAGAGATCGCCTTGGTTTCACAGGGCTAGAGGTGCGGAACGTTCTGGGGTCACTCATACTGACGTTGGCATATGCCATGCTGGTCTTCATCGCTTACGGTTTCACCGAACTGGTGGGCGGTGTGGAATTCTTTCAGACAGAATACTTTGTTGATCCCATTCTCTCTCTAAGCAAGATTCCCCTCGCTATTCTCTATAGCATTCCTGTCCTTCTCCTTCTTGCGGCAATCCCCGAGGAATTCATGTTTCGCACATTGATTCAGACAAACCTTACTGAAAAACACGGCCCATTGCTTGGGATTCTCGCTTCGTCGCTCATTTTTGGGCTGTTTCATATCCCTGTCAACTACATGACCTATCTCGTCTTTGCACCGGTTCCAGCAGACGCTCTCATCCTCGCAGTTCTATTTTCGTTTGTTTACCAGGCACAAATTGGACTCATATTTGGGATTGCTTGGCAAAGATCTAGAAGTCTGGTTCTACCTGTTTCACTACATCTAGTTCACAATATGGTGGAAATGGCGCCAGTGTTCCTGATTCTCGCTCTAGGCATTGTGTAACTACTGACTTGCCAATGCCGCTTCCCCGGCTTTCAGGCCGAGCTCCAACGCTTTCAGGTTTGATTCCTTGAACCTTGGCCAGCGCTCCTCAATCCTCTGCCGAAGGCCCTCGTTCGTCACAATCTTTGTTATTGCGCAGAGAACTCCCAACATGACGACGTTTGTCGCTTGCTTATTGCCAACTTCCTGTTCAGCAATGCGAGTTGCAGGAATCTTGTATACATTGACTCCATCAGGAAGATCACCCTCAATCTCCACAAGGTCTTCGTCAATAATGAGGATACCGTTTTCTTTCAGCCCTGTGATGTACGCAAGATACGCAGCTCTGCTCAACGCAATAAAGACGTCGGGCGCCATCACCTTTGGATAGTCAATCTCAACATCCCCTACTACTATCTCGCTCTTGCTGGCTCCTCCTCGTGCTTCAGGGCCGTAGCTTTGAGTTTGTACGACGAACTTTTTCTCTATCAGAGATAGAGTTTCGCCTAGGACAACTGCCATGGTGACAACTCCTTGGCCACCAAAACCGCCGATTCGGATTTCGTACCTTGACACGAGATTCACTTCCGTAGCTTCTCTTTCATCTGCTTCAATACAGCAGTATACTCGTCCTTCTCTATATTCACGAACTCGCCACAGACGATTATTCTATCGTACTCGAACTCCGCTTCATGAGGTGGCAGACCATTCTGAATCTTGGCGACCTTCAGGAAATGTTTGTGCATATCAAGTCCATCGCCGAGGCGATTCATTCTGCCATAGGCAGTGGGACAGGCACCAACCATTTCGATGAACGAGAAACCCTTTTTCGCGATACCCTTCTCGATCGAATCTGTGGCTCGACGTGCTTGAGTTGCAGTCCATCGTGCAACAAATGTAGCACCTGAGGATGCTGCAAGCTGTACTAAGTTGAACGGGTAATCTGGGTTACCAATGGGCCGCGGGCTAGTCTGTGAGTAGCGCCCGTGTTCTGTAGTAGGACCGAATTGACCGCCGGTCATCCCGTAAATATTATTGTTGATGCACACCACGGTTATGTCGATATTTCTACGACACGCGTGAATCAAATGATTACCGCCAATGGCAGCGATGTCACCGTCCCCGCTGACCACAATTACCTCCAGTTCAGGGTTGGCAATCTTCACGCCCTCTGCGAATGGAATAGCCCTTCCATGGGTGGTATGAAATGTCCCAGTCTTGAAGTACCCTGAAGTTCGTCCGGTACAACCGATGCCTGAAACGATGACGACTTTGGAGAAGTCCAATCCCAAGTTATCGATAGCCCGTGCGACCATCTGTGTGACAATTCCGATTGAGCAGCCAGGGCAGTAGATCCAAGGAGTACGATCGGTTCTGATGTACTTCGTCATTGGGTGCTCTAGTATGGGTTGTACTGTCATAGTGAGTCAATCTCCCTGATTTTGTCGAGTATCTCATGAGGTAGTTGCGGCATGCCTGCAGGCTTTGCCATCAGGTGAATCGGTGTAGGCGCTGCTGATGCTTTCACCATGTAGTATACCTGACCGAAGTTTTGCTCTGCAACAATGATGTGCTTGACCTCTGAGGCAAGGTCTGCAATGGCATCTTCTGGGAATGGCCAGACAGTCTTGAGTCTGAGCATGCCCGCCTTTATGCCCGCTTCCCTCGCTCCCTTGATTGCTTTCCTAGCACTCCTTGAAGGTGTACCATATGCAACAACCGCGATTTCAGCGTCGTCAAGCATGAATCTCTCTAGGTCAATTATCTTGTCAGCATTATGGAGAATTTTGTTATTCAGTCGTGCGACCAACTCGAGCTGGACATCTTCCTTGTCCGTAGGATAGCCACGATAGTCGTGGGTCAGGCCTGTCGCATAGAACTGATACTTTGAGCCCAATAGCGCCATGGGGGGGACTAGGTCGTCATCGGGTTTGAATGGCAGGAAATCTGCTGGATCGCCAGTAGCCAGTTTCCTATACTCGAGCTTCAAGTCTTTCTCATCGGGAATGACCAATCGCTCTCTCATATGGCCCACAGTTTCATCTGCAAGTACAAAAACTGGCACTCGATACCTCTCAGAGAGGTTGAATGCTTGCACTGTCTGGTCAAACATCTCCTGTACAGACGCTGGGGTTAGAGCGATAATCTGATAGTCTCCGTGGCTTCCCCACTTAGGCTGCATGACGTCACCCTGCTGACCACGAGTTGGCTGACCTGTGCTCGGCCCGCCACGCATGATGTTGACAAGGACCAGCGGGGTTTCTGTCATCACTGCGAGTCCAATTGCCTCCAACATCAGACTGACACCAGGACCCGATGTTGCGGTCATGGATTTCGCACCAGTCCAAGAGGCACCTATCACACTCGTTATGGATGCAATCTCGTCCTCATATTGAACGAAAGACCCTCCAACCTCCGGCATCCTGAGGGCCATCCATTCTGCAATCTCAGTTGCTGGCGTAATGGGGTACCCTCCAAAGTACCTGCACCCTGCGCTGAGAGCTCCTTCTGCGCTGGCGATGTCGCCCATAGTGAACATTATACGATCAGGCATCTATTTGGTCGCCTCCTTCTTCTTGGCAGATTCTTGATCAAATTCGGGAATCACTGTACCCTCCTCTATGGACCCGGCATCGTACGCCTTCCTTGCCTCACCCCTATCAGCAAGGAAAATTGCCATGTCTGGACAGATACGTTCACAGAATTCACAGTTGACACACGCGTCAATGTCGCACGCGGTCACAGGATAGTATCCTTTCTTATTGTAGGTGTCAGTGAAGCACAGTACGTTCTTCGGGCAGAATTCAACACATAATCCACATTGCTTGCATTGCTCTTGGAGGATAACTAAAACCCTGTTTCTGGTTTGTGGAGGTTTCGGTGTTATTGGCTTGCGAACTGCTGACATCGTTGTATTCTCCATGCTGTCCAGTAACGCGCTTGTAAATCCTGTAAGCGGGTCGTAGGTTGACCAAGACATGTCCGAGTCAAGCTAAGGCTATCGCGTGAACTTGGCCTATTTTAGCCTTGCCTTGTCGGATTAAATCTCCGAACACCTTTTTGTCACGTCTGGATTCACTCATCCATGATTTTCGCAGCGATGCGAGCAGATTTTAAGCGCCTACACGCTCCATTGATTACTCGCGATTGGAGTGGAGCTGTATACCTTGCCTGATGATGATCTATCAGAAGAGGAGTTGGCTAAGGCAGTCAAAGGCAAGACTTTGCAGGTATATTGGTACATGCTGAGACATCCAACGCCGATGACAGCCAGAGCGATTCAGAGGGGAACTCAGTTATCCAGTCCGTCTCTTTCAATGCACCATCTTGAACGACTGAAAAACCTGGGGCTTATCGAGAAGAACGTGCATGGTGAGTATTCGCTTATACGAGACGTTCGTGTCGGTGTGCTTAGATACTACATTGGCAAGGGCCGTCTCATGGTTCCCAGATTCCTGTTCTACGCGACCTTTTACACATCAGTGACTGCAGCGATGCTCACACTGCTATGGTGGTTCATCGATTGGTACTCCTCTATACTAATCATCCTCCTTGTTTCAGTTTGCGCAATGCTCTGGATCGAGGCAATCAGAACGTGGAGGCAACAGCCTTTCAAGGAGGAGGAATGATGGATACCATGACTGGAGCTGATTGGTTTGGGAACATGGAGCACAAACAACCCACAACCGGGCAAACGATCAGAAGACTGCACGTGCTTCTGCTCTTACTACTGCTAACCAGTTCCCTTGCGCTATCTGCTGTTTCATTGATGCGAATCCATGATGATCAATGCGCAGTGACTCGCCCAATAAGCACCAAGGCTGAAGAACCTCCTGCACTGAGTCTTACTTACTACACCCACTGGGATTCAACTAAGATCGAAGTAAATGCCGAGGACCAACTTGAGGGTGACCACATAATCTTGAATGCTACGTGGAGCCCAAGCACCGAAATCAATCGAACAAGGATTGAGGTAAATGCCACAGCAATTCCAGCTGTAATCTCCAGCGAGCGAAATGGTGACACTGTCGAAATTGACACACGGGCACTTGGCAGCAATTTCACATGCATGATTAACTCAACGATTTGGTTTCATAACGGCACTACTCTGACAGAGCTGGTTTCAAACGTGTTTCTTGGAAACTTCTTTGTGCCAGTGGTCGATGTAGTTTCACCGAACGGGCACGAAGTGTGGATTGGCACAAATAACATCACTTGGAATGCTTGGGACCTCAACGAGGGTGAAGAACTGACCTTCGAGGTGTTGGTTTCATCAGACTCTGGAGTGACCTTTCAGCTTCTGTCTGCTGGTTTTACTGAAACTTGGTTCTTATGGGATTGCAGTACATTCCTAAATCTCAGTACCTACGTGGTGGAAGTCCGCGTCAGTGACGGCATCTTCTCTTCGCATGACATTTCTGATGCGCCCTTTAGAGCAGGAGAGATTAGACAACCCGATACAACGACAACAACCTCAACAACGGTGGAGGAGATTGACCCTCGAGTTATCATGTTTCTGACGGTACTCATCATATCAAGTGGGTTCATCGCATTTGTTGTGTACTATTCTTCCAAGAAATGGGTATGAATGAATTCCATTGCAACCCAATTCCAATCTACTTTGGAATCTTGTCGAGCATAGGTTGGGTCTTGATCATATGCTGATGGAGGCCTAGTTCTTCGGGTTCAAGCCCCATGGCTAGTCCTAGTAGTTGTGTGTAGTAAATCACGGGCATTTGGTATTTCTTCTCGCCAAGCTCCTTATTGACCTGAGCTTGAGCGACTTCGAACTGTAGATGGCAGAACGAACAGACGTTCAAAACACAGTCTATACCAACATCCATCATGTTGCGTATTTTTTCCACAGCGATATCATTGGAAACTGGCGCGTTGCTTCCGCGCACGCCTCCGCCAGCTCCACAACACATGAATTTGTCCGTGTATGGTACACTCTCAGCACCGGTGAGTTCTACAAGTTCGTCTAGGAATGTGTGCCTTTCAGTCTGTTTCCATGGACGATTCTTGCTAGGCTTTAGGAGGTGACACCCATAGTGCACTCCAACCTTCAAGCCGGTGAGTGGACGAGTTACGCTCTTTTTCAGTTCATCGATTCCAATGTCGTATATGACTTCTATCAGATGCTTGGCGTCTGCCTTTGCTTTGTACTTCAGGCCAAGACCCTTGAAGACCTTCTGCACCTCTTTGAGCCTATCCGGATGCTCACGAACTTCGAGAAGGGCCTCCTTGAATGTTCCATAACATCCATTGCATCCAGTGATGATGTCATGTCCGGCCCTCTCAGCTAGTGCCAGATTCCTTGATGCTATGGCAAGCCAGGTGGGCTCACTGAACGAGCGAATGACACCCGGCGCAGGGCAGCAGCTTGCACCTTCTAGTTCTTCCAACTCTATTCCAAGCTTCGGGAGGATGACCCTGATTGACTTCTCAATGTTAGGGAATCTGTTGGGCATAACACACCCAAGGAAGAACGAGTACGTCTGAGTTTCAGTCATTTTTCAGCCTCCTGACGTTCTATGAGATCTTTAAATCCAGTCCGCTTCATAATGATCTTCAATTCATCCAATGCATCCTTGTGCGAGTGTACCGTGGGCGGGATCTCATCCAGACCCAGACTCACGCGCTTCTCCCGGTTTGCATCGTTAATTGGAACGGCATGACCGGTTTCGAGAAGCTTCATTGATGCTTTCCTGTGGTCAGGGAGCATGAAGCCCTCTTCCACTGCCATATTCCTCATTGCGATTATCGCACCAGTGACCTTGATCTGGCGCGGACAACGTTCCAGACAGGTGTAGCAGGTCGCGCAGAGCCACAGGTCGGGAGAGCTTAGTACTTCCTCCTTGAGTCCAAGTAGTGCCTTTCTAATGAGCTCACGGGTTCGGAAGGCAGTTCTGCGTCCGCTGGGACATACACTTGAGCATGTCCCGCACTGAATGCATGTCCTTATCCTATCAGCGCCTGCGTCTATAATCGCATCGACAAAAGTGCTATCGCTCTCATCTAAGTCTATGGTTTCTCGAGAGATGGAATCTGGTATTCGAAGACCTCCAGTCGAAACTGTGCTACTCGCACACCGAGCAGGTCGTTATAAGCATTAAGAATGAGGGTTGTCATTTGACCGAATACTTCGCATCGGGGAGAAATGAGTATCTGCCCTTACAGCCGCGCTCGTTTGGCAATGGATTTAAGGCTGTGATTCAAGCCTCCGCGCGCAGTCGGTGCATTACAGTGACCACAACCGAAGAAAAACCTGCAATTGACATTGATGATGTTGACCTTGAGTTCATAGAGATAATCAAGAAGACCGGAGGTCCCAACATTCAGAACTGCTACCAATGTGGAGCGTGCAGCGGTAGCTGTCCTGCAGGCGCCCTTACGAGCTTCCTGGTGAGACGCACAATCAGAAAGGCACTGCTAGGCCTGAAGGAGGAAGTCATCTCTTCACCGGATCTTTGGTACTGCACCACCTGTTACGCCTGCACTGACAGGTGCCCTCAGGATGTCAAGCCGACTGATGTCATCAAGGCGATTCGCAATATCGCTGTTGCGGAGGGATACATGTTGGGGCCGCACCAGAAGGTGGCAGCCAAAGTGGTCGAAGCAGCACATGCTGTTCCCTTAGATAAGGAGTCGTGGCAGAATCTCAGGGTGAAAGTGGGTCTCGAACCAATACCACCAAATGCTAGTGGTAATCCGTGGGCTGTTGATGAGATAAGAAAGATTACAAAGAAGAGTGGTTTTGAGAAGTTAATTGGCTACGAGGAGTTCATGAAGGCTCAGAAGGAAAAAGCCAAGAAAAAAGCCGAAGAGAAGAAGGCCCAGAAGAAGGAGTGATTCGGTTTGGCGAAGAAAAGACCCGCATTCTACCATTTCCTTGGCTGCGTAACACCCCATCGTTATCCAAGCGTTGAGAAGGCCACCAACCTAGTCTTCGAGGATTTGGACATGGACCTCCTCGACATGGTGGGGGCCACCTGTTGCCCGGCACCTGGAGTCTTCGGTTCATTTGACAGAGTCACTTGGGCTAGCATTGCGGCCCGAAATCTCACGATAGCCGAACAGGGTGGTCATCCAATTACTACTGGATGCAACGGCTGTTTTGCCAGTTTATGGGACTCAAACTACGAGCTCAAACATGATGAAGAACTGAGAACGGCAGTCAATGAGAACCTTGCCGAGATTGGACGCGTATTCAAAGGCAGCATTGAGGTAACTCACTACGTTGACGCGTTATATGACACCGCAGGCCTTCCGAAGATTCGAAAACGTATCACTAATCCGTTGAAGGGCGTGCGGATGGCATTGCACCCGGGATGTCACTGGATGAGACCAAAGCTCATCAAGCAGAAGGATGAGTCTGAGAGACCCCACATTTTCAGAGAGCTTTGCGAAGCGTCCGGCGCCGAATACGTGCCTTACAAGGACGAGCTAATCTGCTGTGGTGCTGGCGGGGCTGTTAGGACTGCTGATGTCAAAGTGTCGCTGGAATTCACCAAGCAGAAGTTCGATAGCCTTGCGGACGCAGGAGGAGCTGACATCATTGTGACGCCCTGTCCGTTCTGTTTGCTACAGCTAGATTTGGGACAGGTTGAGATCGAGAAATACTTTGGTGAAAAGTACGTTTTTGATGTGATGCATGTAACTGAATTGCTTGCTCTGGCATTTGGACATAGCCCAGAGGAGTTTGGGCTAGGCACGCATTTGCAGTACATGCAGAGGAAAAGCCAGCCTAACTGGGAGCGGCTCGGGATCAATGTCTAGAAGTCACAAGACGCCAGAATAAGGGGATGTTTCTATCAAGCGCCATGCACTGAACGTGGTTTCTCCTGAACTGCCCGCATGAGGGCTTGAACATCCTTCTCAGTCAGTTCCAGACAACCTGGCGCTTCAGCACACACCGGACAACGTTCCCGGATTCTCGACAGATAGACTCGGGTGTACAGCCGGGTGGCTTTCATAGCTCTGATATGTTATCCACGTAATATTAAGTCCCACTGGTATTGATTCTTCAATATCGTAAATTGGCGCCAATCGAATGTAATCCGGTTCCACGCTACACATGGCCCGACAATAAACGTTTTTACTGGCTTTACCGACGAACGGCTCATCAACCCGCGGAGTAAACGCTGAAATGGCAGAGGCTGCAGCAAAACCAGTTGTTATTATCGGTGCAGGAATCGCAGGCATGCGGGCCGCACTGGACCTTGCCGGTATGGGTGTCAAGGTGTATTTGGTGGAGAGAAAACCCTCCATTGGAGGGCACATGTCTCAATTGGACAAGACCTTCCCAACTTTGGACTGCAGTATGTGCATTCAAGGCCCTTGGATGGTGGATTGCGCCCGCAATCCCAACATCGAGATTCTTGCCTACTCTGAGGTAACAGAGGTTTCTGGTAAGCAGGGTGATTTCAACGTTAAGGTGCTCAAACACACACGTCGCGTGGATATCGAGAAGTGCACAGGATGTGGCGATTGTCAACGGGTTTGCCCAATTGAGGTCTTGAATGAGTATGACGAAGGCCTCAAGATGCGGAAGGCAGCTTACATTCCATTCCCACAAGCGGTTCCGAATGTTGCGACAATAGACATGGAGAACTGCATCGAGTGCATGACCTGTGTCAAGACCTGCAAGGCCGAAGCCATCATCTTTGACATACGTGACGAAACAGTCGAGATCAATGCCGGTTCAATCATTGTTGCTACTGGTTTTGAGCTACTCGATCCTGCAGTGGTTCCCGAGTATGGTTATGGTCGCTTTCCTAACGTTGTTTCTGCGCTTGAGTACGAGCGAATGGTTTCAGCAAGCGGTCCCACCGGCGGAATCGTTATGCGCCCCTCAGACGGACGTGAACCTCATAGAATTGCGTTCATCCAGTGTGTGGGGTCTCGTGATGTCAATCATTGTGCCTATTGCTCGCGGATATGCTGCACTTACGCCACCAAAGAGGCAATCATTACCAAAGAGCACACTCCTGAGGTTCACATTGACATTCTGTACAACGACCTTCGCGCCTTTGGCAAGGGCTTCGAGGAGTTTCTCACAAGAGCAGAAACCGAGTATGAAATCAACTTTGTCAAGGGTTTGCCTAGCGAGATAATCGAGAACGCTGGCACTGGTGATCTCCTAGTCAAGCACAGTGACGCTAAGGGACATGAGGTTCTGCAAGACAAATACGATCTAGTTGTTCTGTGTTCCGCGATGGTGCCATCCAATAACTCCGAGTTATTTGCTCAGCTTGGAATAGAGGTCGACAACTACGGCTTCATCAAGTCTAAGAAACCCGGCATAGTCAGTTCCGAAACTGGTGTGCCTGGTGTGCACATGTGCGGCGCTTGTGAAAGTCCGAAGGACATTCCTGATTCCGTTGCCCAAGGCAGCGCAGCGGCCTCTCTAGCGGTTCTGGACGTAATTGTGCCAGATGCTTCCGAGTCGGAGGCATTGAGTGGAGAGGATTTGGAACTCATGGCTGGAGAGCCACGAATAGGAGTCATCATCTGCTCGTGCGGGACAAACATCGCTGGCACAGTTGATGTTGCGGCTGTAACAGAATTCGCGAGCAAATTGCCTAATGTGGTATATTCCGAGAATCTCCTCTACTCATGTTCATCTGACTCTCAAGTCGTTATTATTGATGCAATCAAAGAGCACAAGCTCAATAGGCTTGTTGTGGCCTCATGTACACCAAGAACCCATGAACCCCTATTCAGAGCCACAATCGAAGAGGCAGGTCTCAACAAGTATCTTTTTGACCTTGCTAACATCAGAGAGCACTGCGCATGGATTCATCAGGGTGCAAAGGGCGAAGCAACATCCAAAGCAATGGACCTCGTGAGAATGTCGGTTGCTAGATCAGCACTCCTTGCGCCACAGGAAGAAGCGTCGACACAAATCGAGCCATCCGTTCTAGTTATCGGAGCTGGTGTTGCCGGAATGGCTGCCGCAGACATCATTGCCAACAAGGGCTTCAAGGTATATTTGGTTGAAAAGGATGAGGCAGTTGGTGGTCTTGTCAAGGAGCACCGCACCGTCAATTTCGACCACACACCAAGTGCTAGGATACTGAAGGAGTACGAATCCAAGATCACTGGTAACGAGAACATCGAATTGATGCTCAACTCCAAGGTCGTTGAAGCAATGGGTGCAATTGGCGATTTCGATGTCGTAGTCAAGACCGGAAAGAAGAAACAGAAATTGAAAGTCGGAGTAGTCATAGTTGCCACTGGTGCCGTTCAGCTCGAAGAGAAGGGGCTCTACGGTCTGCACAAGCTGCCTGAGGTGATGACACAGCTTGAGTTCAACAATCGCCTCGCCACAGAGGGTGGCTTCAACGACGGAGAAACCTTTGCAGTCATTCATTGTGCAGGGTCGCGTGAGGATGAGACCCTTGATGGCGCAAGAACTTGGTGCTCTGGCATCTGCTGTACAATTGCATTGGAGCATACATTGGAACTTCTTAAGAAGCATCCTAGCTCCAGAATATTCCATCTCTACAGAGACCTGAGAGTTGCATACGATGGTGAGGACAGGTACAGAGAGGCTCGCAAGAAAGGTGTGGTATTCGTTAGGTTCGATAAGGACGCACCCCCAGAAGTGAAGAAGGGGAAGAAGGACTCGGGCAAGGCGTTGAGGGTGAACGTTCTCGATCAGGTGCTTGGTGCAGAGCTACTCATGGACGTGGATCATGTTGTTCTTGCGACTGCGATGGTCCCGCGAACGTCTAACAAGGAGGTTTCAGAGCTCTTCAAGCTCTCTCTGAACATGTCAGGCTTCTTCATGGAAGCGCATCCCAAGCTCAGACCAGTTGATTTCCAGACTGATGGTATTTACGTGGCCGGAACCGCAACGGCACCAAAAACAATACAGGAGTCGATTGTCCAAGGTCAAGGTGCTGCTGGGCGGGCATTGATTCCACTGATTAAAGGTATCCGAAAGGCAGAAGCCATAGTTTCAGTTGTTGACCCAGAGGTCTGTGTGGGCTGTGGAACTTGCGAAATCAACTGTGTCTATAACGCGATAGAAGTGGTTCCTGGAGATGGCAGCCACGATTACGCAGTTTCCAACCCAGTTCTCTGTCAGGGGTGTGGAAAGTGTGCTGCAGGATGTCCTGCGGGAGCCATCACTATGAAACACTTCACTGACGATCAGATTCTCTCGCAGATTAGAGAAGCCCTCAAGGATGTGCCGGCCAATCAACCGCGAATTCTTACTATAATGTGTAATTGGTGTACTTACGCAGGGGCTGATCAAGCAGGAGTTTCGCGATTGCAGCAACCAACTACCGTAAGAGACATACGTGTGATGTGCACGGGACGATTGAGTGTCACTCACATGCTAGAAGCTTTCAGGCTAGGGGCGGATATGGTGTGGATATCCGGTTGTCATTTCGGAGATTGCCATTATGTAGATGGTAATGTCAGCTTCGAGCGCAGATTCGCCATTGCCAAGAAGATAATCGAGAAGGCAGGGCTCGAATCCGAGCGTTTGCAATTCACTCAGATCAGTGCAAGTGAAGGTTCTATTTACGCTGAGAAGGTCAAGGAACTCTCAAAAATTGTTGAGAAGATTGGACCAAGTCCACTTAGGCAGAGGGGGCGGTAGAACATGACCGAATCGTGGGGACAGTTCAAATCATTTGAAGGCAAGAAATTCAAAGCCCTGGATCCGGAGTTCACAGCTGAGGTCAGTAAGCTCATTGGCGGTCAAGATCTCACTACGTGCTTCCAGTGTGCTAAGTGCAGTGCAGGTTGTCCTGTTTCTGATAAGGTGAATATTCAGATTCATGAAGTAATGAGGATGCTCGTTTTTGGCCTGACAGAGGTACTCCAGACTGACATGATTTGGCTCTGCACTACCTGCTACACATGTCAAGAGCGGTGTCCTCAGGGCATTGACATCACTGACATTCTATTCGGTCTCAAGAACATGGCTTACAGGAAGGGTATAGCTCCGTTAGGCTATGTGACTTCGGCCAAAGCTCTCTACGACACTGGGAAACTGTATAGCCCAACCGAATGGGAGCGCGAGGACTTGGGTCTTGATGATGTTCCAGAGCTAGACGTTGCAGAAACCAAGAAGATGCTGGACAAGACCAAGCTGCGCAAACTACAGGAGGACATGTGATATGACTCAGAGCTATGAAGTCTTTCTTGGATGTGCCATACCGAGCCGTTTCAACAACTACGAATCTTCCATGCGTGCAGTTGCGAAGGAGTTAGGTGTCAAGCTCATCGACTTCGACGGTGCCTCTTGTTGTGGCACAGTCGTCCTGAAGTCTATCGACGAGCATAGCTGGCTGTCAATGGGCGGCAGGAATCTTGCTCTTGCAGAACAGCGTGGACACGACATAGTGACTCCCTGCAATGGATGCTTCGGCTCTCTGAAGGATACTGCTCATGTTCTTCATGACAAGAAACAGCTCAAGGCAGTAAACAAAGTACTGTCCGGTCTTGGACTCGAGTACACTGGCAAGGTTAAGGTGCGTCATTTCGTTGAAGTACTGTATGATCTGAAGGATGAGATTGCAAAGAAAATAGTCAAGCCTTTGGATGGGCTGAAGATTGCGTTCCATCCTGGATGTCACCTCATTCGTCCGTCGAATGTTGCAGGCTTTGATGACCCGGAACTTCCGAACAAGGTTGACGAGCTTCTGGAACTCACCGGCGCAAAGAGTGTCCCTTGGGGGCTGAAGCTGAAGTGTTGCGGTTCACCTCTGCTAATAGCAAGCGAGGATATTGCGACAGAAATTCTGAGGGAGAAGATGAAGTCTGCCAAGGAAGCAGGAGCCAACTGTGTTGTCACTAACTGTCCAGCCTGTCACACCCAGTTTGATGTGCAGGCGATAGGGCTCAAAGATGAGAATGACGAATCGCTAGAGTTACCCGCTCTATTCATTACTCAAATCTTGGGGGCAGCAATGGGTCTAGATTCTGAGCAGATCGGCTTCGAACTCAACCGGGTGTCCCTTGATCCAATCAATGATATCTTGGGCTTATAGAACATCATAGCATTCGCCTTCAGATATAGCGCGTCATCAGTTCGCTCACAATGTGGTCAATATTCTCGGCAGTGACACCAAACGATTTGTAGATTTCCCGTACGCGTTTCATCTTCTGTGTTTCTTCCATGTCCCCTAATGTGGAAAAGATTCCGATTCTACGGCCTATCTGATACAGACGCTGTTTCTCGGGCTCCATGGATAGGAATGTCCGCAATGGTTCTAGCATCCTCTCTTTGTCTTCGGGGAGAGTTCCTTCCACTTCTGAGAAGAGGTTCAGTATGTGGTCGCTCTTGACAACACTAGTGATTCCTTTCAAGTTTTCAATCAGCGTAAGAAGTTCACCCGCCACCATCGCGTCTGTGCATATCTCAAAGCTTCCATCCATGACGTCCTTCGAGAGTGGTGCGATAATCGGGATTGCCAGCTGTCTGAGCCGTATGAAGTCCGGATTGATTTGATTCAGCGCGTCCGCAGTTTCTAGTGCATGTTCTTCTGATAATCGTACTCCCCCAAGACCTGGCATAATATATTCTGAGAGCTCCAATCCTGCTCTCTTGGCTTTCAGGCCTGCGCTAATGTGAATGGCTTTGGTTGCCCCTTTCTTGACCGATTTCAGCACGTTGTCAGAACCGGACTCGAGACCTATATGGACTCTATCTAAGCCTGCTTCTCTTATCGCCTTCAAGTCCTCCTCATCTATCCTCGCTATTGTGCTTGAACGAGAATAGGATGTCACACGATTCACGAAAGGGAAGCGGGTTCTAATATGCTTCAGAATCTCAATCAATTCCGAGGGCCGCACTGTCAGACTGTCTGCATCCTGCAGAAAAATGGAATTCATTCCAGCTCTGAACCATCTAAAGGCGCAGTCAAATGCCGTCCATTCCTCTGGCTCAAGATTGTCAGTTACATTCCTGACTTGCGCTATTGGTAAGCCATCGTGCTCGTCCGCAATCCCTTGAAGGAGTTCCACACATCTGTAGACTGAGTTAATGTCTTTCTTCACATGGTCTACTGAACGTTTCGAATACCGTGCCCCCTTGTATACCGGACAGAAGGTGCAGCGATTCCACGGGCAGTTCCTAGTCACACGCAGGAGGAGGCTATGTGCTTCGTTTGGTGGCCGTATGGGGCCCTGTTCAAAACCAAGATAGGAATGACCACGTGGTGGAGTTTCTGTCACGGCTTAACAACTCGTTTCCTTTTCAAGTTCGTAAGCCGTTCCAAGACTACACCACGCGGGTGCATGATGTCACATTCCGTATTCACAAGTTCTTGATGATCTCTTCTCCAAATGCGCTCGTAGAGATTGGCTCTACAGTTGGTTTCAGTTGCCGCGCAATATCGTAAGTAACATTCTTTGACTCGACCGCCTTGGAAACTGCAATCTTAATCATCTCAGATACCTCGTTCCATCCCATGTGTTCCAGCAGAAGACATGCAGACAAGACGATAGAACCTGGGTTAATTCGGTTCTTTCCGGCATGCCTCGGAGCGGTTCCATGGGTCGCTTCGGCGAAGAAAATACTATCGCTGAGGTTTCCACCTGGCGCAAACCCGAGTCCGCCAACTTGAGCAGCCAGTTGGTCTGAGAGATAGTCACCATTGAGGTTAGGTAGCGCCACAACCTCGTACTCACGAGGCCTCAGAAGCACCTGTTGGAACATAGCATCCATTATGCGATCGTTCACAAGGATTTTTCCGTCAGCGTAGGCCTTCTCTCTATCGCCACCGTACTTATCGTTCAGTTCCTTTTCCGTAACGATTTGGTCTCTGAACTCATCAATGGCAACTTCGTAACCCCAGTTTCTAAACTGGCCCTCGGTTGCTTTCATAATGTTGCCCTTATGACAGAGGGTCACCACGCGCCTATTATGGTCAATAGCATACTGGATTGCTTTTCTGACCAGTCGCTTGCTGTTCTCGGGTGACATTGGTTTCACAGAGATGCCTGCAGAGTATCGCAAGCTATCGGAGTCCGCCGGCACACCCCATTCAGTCCTGAGGAAATCTATGAGCTTCTGTGTCCTCTTAGTTCCTGGATAGCCCTCGATGCCTGCGTATATGTCCTCTATGTTCTCTCTGAAAATCACCATATCTATTGCATCAGGATCTTTGACTGGGGCCGGGACACCTTTGATGTGCCACACAGGCCTAAGACAGCCAAACAGGTCCAAGGACTTGCGGCTGCCGTCGCTTATCG
>DAOWNS010000266.1 GCA_030642465.1 Candidatus Thorarchaeota archaeon
AATTGAAGCATGAAACACACCACGTCGTTGTTAGTTCGGGAGTCTGCAACGATGCTAAAAAAGCTATGTTACACAAGCTCCAGATGCAGTAATGAGGCCGATAGCGAAAAGGACATCCAGAATATTAGACCGCAGATGATCCCCATCATTTTCCCACGGGAGCCGCTCACCATGACTGTATTCTGATAGCCCATTGAAACTGTAGTAAGCAGAAGAGTGAGAATAAGAGGCAAGACATCAAAGAGACTCAGGACCATTGGAGTCCATGGCGGATCCTGAGAGAGTAGAGACCCAATGAACAGAAAAGGAGATAGAGAAGCGAGCAGACCCAGTACAAACGCACTCGTCAAGCTCAGAATGTAAATCTTGAGCCTTTGTGCTGCGATAATCGAGTCACGTTCCTTTGCAACTGCAGACCTCTTGACCAGACGGGTAGTGATGCGTGCCAGTCGCTCCCCTGCATCCTTGGCGGAAGCCTCGCACATTAGCACAATCATCTCCAACATTCCAGCAACTCGCTGACCGAGAGCTTCATTGACTGATAGGGCAATCGCTTCCTTGATGCTATTTCCTTGCCAGTACACAGAATTGATGGCAGGGTCGATCAACCTTTGAACTTCGGGACCCACTTCATTCCTTGTGGCAGGAAGCGCAACCTCCAATGTGTCGCCCAATCTAAGCCGTTCCGACAAAAGCATGAGAAAGTTGAGGAACTCATCGTATTCTGCTATGATATCCTTTTGCGAGGGAGCAATGATTCCTCCCTCCCGAGGTCTGTCGAAGTAAGCTGAAAACTGGCTGGTGAATTGGGACTTCAGCAGCATGTTGAGCATTATGAAAACAGGTGCAAATAGAATGATGAGAGGATTTGTTGCCATTCCGCCCAATGAAATGGCTAACGTGAGCAAAATAGGGACGTATGTAACAAGCGCCGCGACAATGAGCAGACGACTCTCCAACTCCATATTTCTCTGCCTGAGAGTCATGTCGGCTTCAAAGGATTCACCAGACAAAGCCTCAAGCAGGTCAGTTCTGCGCTCCAAAGATGACAATATCACGATGATATACCTCCGGAGATCATCAGAAGGCTGACCATTGGCAAACTCCATAAGGCAGGTTTCCGGAGGAACGCCTGTTTCGATTCTAGCGATAATTTCTTTGAATGCCATTGAAAGGAATGGGTGGTGTGATTGCGCCACCATCTCGATGGCGTTAAAGATTGTTCCACCACTCTGGAAGACCAGCACGAATTGCTCAAAAACGATGTCTGCTTCTTCTGAAAGGCTGAGTCTAAAACTATTCATTTTTGAAAGAGGGTAGGTTCCAATGGCGTAGTGCATCAAAATCGCAGATATAGTAGCTAGAGGAATCGAAAGGAATAGATTGATTTCAAGAAAGAACGCGATGAGTAGAAGCAGTACGAAGATAGCTGTAGACATGAGGTAAGCAGCTGCCATCACACCTTGGACGCTTAGCATCATCAGAGGAGCGAGGAAATTCACCGCCTTCTCAAGCTCTCTGTTCTTGGAACGATTTCCCAAGGTAGAGAATATCGGAACTCTGGCGCTTACATTGCAAACTCTCGAGTAGATTGGCATTGAAGTCCTCTGACAGTTGAGTTCCTAGCGGCTCTCTTAAATTGCCCGTTGAAATGTACAAATTGTCTAGCTTGTTTCAGGGCATAACAAATTCAGTAGAACTCCTCGAGCGTTCGCTGCGTTCCAAATTCTGAGTACAATCGACTGGCCTTTAGCCATCGCTCAACAGAACCGCTCAGGTGTGAGTCCACTTCATCCACAGCTTCCCCCAGAGTGGAATAGCGCTTCCCTACACCCAAGAGCGCTCGACGCGCTATTTCTCTGAATCGCCATACCCCCAGAGGAATCCATTTTTTCGGGTCAGTCTGCATGAAGACGATAACTCCAGCCTGTCTTCGCATGTCAACTAGGAATTCCAGTGCAGGCAATCGAGTCGCGTAGTACGCTCCAGCCACAACTGACGCATAGTTCTTCCGACCACGGAACCACTCATAGTCAGATATAATCGGAGGATTAGGGCCGCTCAGCCATGACTCGAGCCCTTCAAACTGCCAAACACTTGGGAGAAACAGGATGATAACTGTGTTACCCAAAGCCTTGCCTACATAGACCATGAAGTCACTGATCCATGGAAACCTGAGAACCTGCTTGTGAAGTGACTTTCCAATGATGTCATCTACAGCGGTTATGCTCCACTTCGTTGGAACTAGCTTTCTTGACTTCCCCTCACCGAGAAGACCGACAGAGAACAGTCGTGTTGTGTGCTGCTGTCTTATTCCGTCATCATAGAGACCCAAGATGCCCTTAGTTGCCTTGAGGTCAGTATCTGAAGTGATCCTATCGACGGGACGAGGCACCTTAGGGTTGTCATCAAGCTTGAAAGTATCCAGCGGAGCAGACGGCCCATATGGAAGTGTGGTGTCAGAGAACACGCTGGTGAATCTCGGTTTCTTTAAGAGCAACGCTTCGGAATCCGTCGGAGACTCGGATAACGCCATGGTTTGCGTTTCCTCCAGAATCCGTGGAGGATCAACGGCAGAATCCACCGATAGAGGTTGTTTTGTGCGAACTAAGCTGAAGCGCATCCCGATAATCTCATCCATAGTTCTGTCAAGCCAAAGATCGGGGCGCTCCATCAAAGCGGTTTCTTCACCCTTGATAGGCGGAATCAATGGCCCAATCAAGACCTTTGGATAGCCTTGTTCACCCACGAAAACTGACGGCGGGGAAGAACCTGTAAGAGTCAAATTTGTAACTGCGTCATCGATGCGAACCAATGCCTTCGCTCTCATTAACAGCGGACACGGTTTCACTCCGCACAGTGCGCGGTGACCCATACACCTGGAGCAGACTCGCTCATCGTAGGATGCAACTCTTTTCTTGCTGCCCACCAGGGGTATCTGAGACATCACACTAACTCCTTGAACTCAATTCAAATAGTGACTTCTTGCTGCGTTTTGTCGGCTCTACTGCACTTCTACATCCCAGAGAGCACACCGAAACTATATGACTGAAGCGATTACTACAGATAGCAGGATGACAACGCGAAGAAAATCCATTGCCGAACTGCTGGAGAAATCTGAACATCCAATGACTGCGCAGGACATCTGCAGTATTCTCGATATAGAAAGCAGGGCGATTGTGTACGAAGACATTGAAC